>NZ_CP085628.1:0-107282 GCF_020683125.1 Erwinia rhapontici
ATGATGCAAGAAAAATACGCTTTACCCGGTAACGATACCCGCCTGCCCGTAACCGTTTTGTCGGGTTTTCTCGGGGCCGGGAAAACGACACTGCTTAACCATATCCTGAACAACCGTGAAGGGCGCCGCGTGGCGGTGATCGTCAACGATATGTCGGAAGTGAATATTGATGCGTCACTGGTGCGCGACGGGGGTGCAGAGCTGTCGCGCACCGACGAGAAGCTGGTGGAGATGAGCAACGGTTGCATCTGCTGCACATTGCGCGAAGATCTGCTGCTTGAAGTAAACCGCCTGGCACGCGAAGGGCGCTTCGATCAGCTGGTGATCGAATCGACCGGCATTTCAGAACCCCTGCCAGTCGCGGAAACCTTTACGTTCGAAGATGAAACCGGGGAGAGCCTGTCCGCCGTGGCACGCCTGGATACCATGGTGACCGTTGTCGATGGCTACAATTTCCTGCACGACTATGAATCCCGTGACAGCATCCGTTCACGCGGTGAGTCGCTGGGTGAGGGCGATGAACGCTCGGTCGTCGATCTGCTGATTGAGCAGATTGAATTCTGCGACGTACTGATACTGAACAAAATCGATCTCATCAACCCCGATCAGCGCACACGGTTATTTGCCATCCTGCGCAGCCTCAACCCCCGCGCACGCATTGAATGTGCCCGTTTTGGTGAAGTTCCGCTGGACCGGGTACTGAGTACCGGTCTGTTTGACTTTGACGAGGCGGCACAGGCTCCGGGCTGGATGCAGGAGTTACGCGGCACCCATGTCCCGGAAACCGAAGAGTACGGTATCAGCAACTTTGTCTGGCGCGCCCGTCGCCCGTTTCACCCCGAGCGTTTCTGGGTATTATTTTCCGCAACACTGCCAGGCGTCGTGCGTTCGAAAGGCTATTTCTGGCTGGCATCACGGCCTGGTTATGCCGGCAACTGGTCGCAGGCTGGGGGCGTGGCACGTCAGGGGATGGCGGGTAGCTGGTGGGTCAGCGTGCCACGCGAACGCTGGCCACAGGATGAGGAGTCCCTGCTGGACATTATGCACCACTGGCAGGAAGGCATCGGGGATGCCCGACAGGAACTGGTATTTATCGGCATAGAGATGGATGAAGCCAGGCTGCGTCAGCAGCTGGATAACGCACTGCTGACGGAGAGTGAGATGGCGGCTGGCCCGCAGAGCTGGGCCAGATTGCACGACCCGGTTCCCGCCTGGTTTAACTGATCACCCCTGCCAGGGACGGCAGGTACCCGGTTAATTATTGCATCTGGCGTTGGCGCTCAGTATCGTGTGCGCAATTTCTTCAGACTCGCCGGACACCACAATGACCTCTCATACCCCAAAAGATCCTTTGCATGGCCTGACGCTGGAAGCCCTGTTAACTGCGCTGCAAGCGCGTTATGGCTGGGAGGCGCTGGCGAAGCGCGTCAATATCAACTGTTTCAAAAGCGATCCGAGCATTAAATCCAGCCTGAAATTCCTGCGCCGCACCCCATGGGCGCGTAAAGAAGTCGAAGAGTTGTACATTGCTTCACTGGATGAGGTGGAAGAAGCCCCGGCAGACAGCCCCTGGGGCAACTGGCAGGGAAAGAAATAGTCGCCTGATCGCGCGCTGATGGTGCAACACATTTTATAAGTGGCACACATTATGCTTAATACGCTTATCCAATTTCATCGCTGGAGAGCGTCTAATGCGTGCCACCACACCTTCACCGCTTATGTACCTGACAGCATCGCGACAGTGTGAAATTGCTAATCTGCGTAATTTGCTCCATACCGGCCATCTGACAGCCATCATCAGCCAGCTTATCCATGAACTGCAGCGCGAACGCGGTGCCAGCAATATCTGGCTCTGTTCTCAGGGACGGATGTTTGGCGACGAACTCCCCCAGCGTGCACGCCAGGTCAGCCAGATCATCGCCAGTATGATGGCAAAACTGCCCGCCATTCCCTCTCCGGAGAACGCATCACAGGGCAGCAGCCGGGTATTCAGCAGGATTGCCTCTGCGATCTACGCGCTGAGCGAGCTGCCCGCGCTGCGGGATGCCATCCGCCAGTTCACGCTTAGCCACGCCCAGGCCATGGCACAGTTCAATCACATTATCCGGCAGTTGCTGAACCTCGCTTTTGAAATGATCGATACCGCTTCTGACCCTGAAGTATCCCGCGCCCTGATTGCTATGTTCAGCTTTATTCAGGGGAAAGAGCTGGCAGGGCAAGAAAGAGCCACCGGATCTGCCGGTTACGCCGCGGGTGAATTCAGCCAGGAGCAGAGCGAGAGGATGGTGGCGCTGATCGGTGCACAGGAGCGCTGTTTTTCCAGCTTCAGCCAGTTTGCCGATGAGGAAAACCTGCAACGCTGGCGCAGCATTGCCACCTGCGACAGTGATGTCGAACGGCTGCGGCGCATTGCCTGCACACGCACAACGCCGGAAGCCGGAGGGACAGAGATGGCCCTGCGCTGGTATCAGCTGATGACCCGTCGTATCGACGGCCTGAAGGTGATCGAAGATGGCCTTGCGCACCACCTGACCCGCTGCTGTCACGACAGCATACGCCGTGCTGAAACCCGGCGCGAGGAGCAGGAAGAGGATATCCATCAGGCGGTCAGCGGGCTTGAAAATCGCTCAGCGTACAGCGTTTATGTGGCAGGGCGCGACGGGTTTCAGCAAGAGGTACAGCAACTGGATAGCGGGGGGCTGACACCGCAGTTGGGACGTTCAGTACTGGAGCTGGTTCAGGCCCAGTCCGAGAGGTTACAGGCCCAGGACAACGAGCTGGCTGCGATGCGTGCCACGCTGAATGAACGTAAACAGATTGACCAGGCCAAGGTGTTGCTGATGCGTCACCACAACTATAACGAAGAGCAGGCCTGGCAGACCCTGCGTAAGATGGCGATGGACCAGAACAGACGTATTGCCGATGTTGCCATCGCACTGCTCTCCGTGGCCGCCGCTTTTACGTCACGCGCAGAGTAATACTTGCACAAACAGTGGGCACTCTGTGCTTCGCAATGGGGCACGGGTCGTTCGCTGTGAACTTCTCAACAGGATAATCCGCACGGCAAACGCCTGACACCATGCGGTTATTCCTTCCTCTCCTGACCTGGCACATCGCTTGCATGACTAAAAAAACATAATGACGCATTTTTGCACCAATGGCGGTGTAAGAGTGCTTTGGATAAAGGCGTCCAACCGCATGCTCAGGCATGTCGGTAGGACGCCTTTTTTTATGCTTTTTTTCAGGAAGCCAGACGATGAGCAAACCGATTTTTCCGCTATCCAGACGTCAATTTCTCACGGGTAGCGCCCTTCTGGGCGGCAGCTACCTTGTTCCCGGGCTGATGAACAGCGTCTGGGCTGCCGGCTCCGATGCCCCGGAGAAAACCAATATTCGGGTAGGCTTCATTCCCTTAACGGACTGTGCCCCCGTCGTTATGGCGGCGGTAAAAGGCTTCGACAAAAAATATGGCATCACCCTGACTCCGACCAAAGAAGCGAGCTGGGCTGCCGTGCGCGACAAACTCACCTCGGGAGAGCTGGATGCTGCACATGTGCTGTACGGCATGATCTATGGCTTGCAGCTGGGTGTCGCCGGGCCACAGCATGATATGGCGAACCTGATGACACTGAATCAAAACGGCCAGGCAATCACGCTATCAAATCAGTTGAAAGAAGCAGGCGTCACTACGGCGGAGGGGCTGAAAAAGACCATTGCAGCTCAACCCGCAGGCAGCTACACCTTTGCTCACACCTTTCCCACCAGCACCCATGCCATGTGGCTTTATTACTGGCTGGCCAATGCCGGTATCGACCCTTTTGCCGATGTCCGTACCGTCGTGGTACCGCCGCCACAGATGGTGATGAACATGAAAATCGGCAATATGAGCGGCTACTGCGTAGGCGAGCCATGGAACCAGCGTGCCATCAGCGACAACATCGGTTTTACCGCCGAAACCACCCAGAATATCTGGCCCGATCATCCGGAAAAAATCCTGGGCACCCGTGCAGCATGGGTGAACGAGAACCCTAACAGCGCGCGGGCACTCACCGCCGCCGTGCTGGAGGCCGCACGCTGGATCGATGCCTCTGACGACAACCGCCGTGAAACCGCGCAGGTGATCGCCAGCCGCGCCTACCTCAACACCAAACCTGAAACCATTGAGGGCCGCATGCTGGGCCACTACGACAACGGTCTGGGAAAACGCTGGCAGGATGCACACCCGATGCGTTTCTTCAACGACGGGCAGGTCAACTACCCCTGGCTGTCTGACGGAATGTGGTTCCTCACGCAGCAAAAACGCTGGGGTCTGCTGAAACAGGAGCCGGATTATCTGGCCGTGGCAAAGCAGGTTAACCGCATTGATATCTACACACAGGCAGCCAGCGCGGCAGGCAGCATCTCACTCCCGCAGAGCGGGATGCGCAGCAGCACCCTGATCGACGGCAAAGTCTGGGATGGCAGCAATCCGGCAGAGTATGCCGCCAGTTTCGCCCTCAAAGCAGGAGGTCAGTCATGAAAAATCAGGCAACCGTCATACCGCTGGTGAACGAAACCACCACGCAGCATGCACAAATCATCCCGCTGAATAACCACCCTGCACCTAAAACGCGGCGACGCTATACGCTGCGCCCGCTGTTCCAGCGCATCATTCCTGGCGTATGTGGGATGATCCTGCTGCTGGGCGTGTGGCAGATTGCCGCACTCTACAGCACCGGTTTTCCCGGACCGCTCTCCACCTGGCAGGCGGCAGTCACGCTGTTCGCCGATCCCTTCTACAACGCCGGGCCCAACGACCAGGGTATTGGCTGGAACGTCCTGGCTTCGCTGCAGCGTGTCGCTATCGGGTTTGGCCTGGCGGCACTGGTCGGGATCCCGGCGGGCTTTCTGCTGGGAAGATTTCTGTTTTTAGGGCGCATGTTCAGCCCGATTATTGCCCTGCTGCGCCCCGTCAGCCCGCTGGCCTGGCTGCCCATTGGTTTGCTGCTGTTCCAGCGCGCAGAACCGGCTTCCAGCTGGACTATTTTCATCTGTTCCATCTGGCCAATGGTGATCAATACGGCAGAAGGCGTGCAGAGAATTCCCCGGGACTACCTCAACGTTGCGCGGGTGCTCAACCTCTCCGAATTCACCATTATGCGCAAAATCCTGTTCCCGGCGGTGCTGCCCGCGGTACTGACCGGCGTACGCCTCTCCATTGGCATTGCCTGGCTGGTCATCGTCGCCGCCGAGATGCTCACCGGAGGCCTGGGCATCGGATTCTGGATCTGGAACGAGTGGAACAACCTCAACGTGGAAAACATTCTTATCGCCATTGCGATTATCGGTGTGGTCGGTCTGCTGCTGGAACAGGTGCTGATGCTGCTCGCACGCCGCTTTTCCTGGCATGACAGCCAGCAGGAGAACAAATAATGCCGAACATTATTGATGTACAGCAAGTCAGCCAGCGCTTTAACACCGCCCAGGGCGATTTCCTCGCGCTGGATAACGTCAGCTTCAGCATCCGCAAAGGCGAAACCCTGAGCCTGATCGGGCATTCCGGCTGCGGGAAATCGACGCTGCTGAATCTGATCGCCGGACTGACGCTGCCCAGCGAAGGCGGTCTGCTGTGTGATAACCGGGAGATCGCCGGGCCGGGACCAGAGAGAGCGGTGGTGTTTCAGAACCACTCGCTGCTGCCATGGCTGACCACCTACGACAACGTGGCGCTGGCGGTAAACCAGGTCTTTAAAGGCAGTATGAGCAAGGCAGAACGACACGAATGGATCCTGGAAAATCTTGAACAGGTGCAGATGGGGCATGCCCGTGATAAACGGCCGGGCGAGCTCTCCGGCGGCATGAAACAGCGCGTCGGTATTGCCCGCGCGCTGGCCATGAAACCCAAAGTGCTGCTGATGGATGAGCCTTTTGGGGCTCTGGATGCGCTGACCCGCGCCCGTCTGCAGGACGCCGTGATGAGTATTCAGCAAAAACTGAATACCACCATCGTGCTGATCACCCATGACGTCGACGAAGCGGTGCTGCTCTCCGACCGCGTGATGATGATGACTAACGGCCCGGCGGCAAAAATTGGCGAGATCATGAATGTAACACTGCCCCGTCCCCGTTCCCGGGTGGCGCTGGCGGATGACCCGCAGTATCACCAGTTGCGTCAGCGCGTGCTGCATTTCCTCTACGAAAAACAGTCAGCGGCATAAGGGGCACATCATGGCGGAACATCTGGTGGTGATCGGCAATGGGATGGCAGGCATGCGTATGGTGGAAACCCTGTGCCAACTGGTGCCTGGCCGTTACCGCATCACAGTGATTGGCCGTGAACCGCTGGGCAACTACAACCGCATCATGCTTTCTCCGGTACTGGGCGGTGAAAAAGCCTTCGAGGAGACACTGCTGCATACGCCCGACTGGTACCACCAGCACGGCATCACGCTGTACAGCGGAGAAACCGTGACATCACTGGACTCGCACCGACAAACGCTGACCACCGGACAGCGGACCCTGAAGTGGGATCAGCTGGTGCTGGCCACCGGCTCGCTGCCGGTTTTTCCTGAGATCCCCGGTATCCGGCTGCCGCATGTTCAGGGATTTCGCACCCTGGCAGATGTCGAACAGATGCTCAACAGCACGGGCCCTGTGGTCGTACTGGGCGGCGGACTGCTGGGTATCGAAGCTGCCGCGGCCCTGCGCCTGCGCGGACGCGCGGTCACGCTGATCCATCGAAACAGCTGGCTGATGGATCGGCAGCTTGATCCAGAAACCGGTGGTCTGCTGGCCGCCACACTGGCGCAGCGGGGTATCGACTGCCGCCTCGACACCGCGCTGAGCCGTGTCGATCCGACCAGGGTAACGCTGCGTGACGGCACCCGGCTTCCCGCCACCTGCGTGCTTATCGCTATCGGCGTGATACCCGACACCGCGCTGGCACGTGAAGCCGGGATCCCCTGCCAGCGCGGCGTGGTGGTAGATCGTCAGTGTCGTACCGCCCTGGCAGGTATCAGCGCGCTCGGTGAGTGCTGTGAAATCGAGGGTGAAACCTTTGGTCTGGTCGCCCCCTGTTTCGCCCAGGCAAAGGTGCTGGCACAGCGGCTGGCGGGCATGCCCGTTGCGGACTATGTCAGTGAAGACAATGGCACTCGCCTGAAAGTCAGCGGCATTGAGATGTTCAGCGCCGGGGATATCTCCTCACGACAAAACCGGCACAGCGCCAGCGCCTTTGATCCCATTGCGGGTCACTACCGGCGCCTGTTTTTTCGACAGCAACAGCTTGTGGGGATCCTGCTTTACGGGGATACCGGCGACAGCGCCACCCTGCTTGCCCACCTGCAGAACGCGACCCCACAGAGTCCGCACCTGCTGCTTAACCCGGAACACACAACGCAGCCACAGGCTGCAGGACATCATCAGATGAGCAAACCGACCCTTGTTGTTATTGGCCACGGCATGGTAGGCCACCATTTCCTTGAGCAGCTGGTTAACCGACAGCTGCATCAGCAGTTTCATATTGTGGTGTACGGTGAAGAGCGCCATATGGCCTACGACCGGGTACATCTTTCGGAATATTTTGCCGGTAAGGGTCACGCCGAGCTGTCGATGGTGAGTGACCATTTTTTTGACGACTATGGCATCGAACTACGCACCCACTGTGCGGTAACGGAAATTGACCGCCAGCGCCGCTGTGTTCGTGATACCCGCGGTCACGAGATGGCATGGGACAAACTGGTACTGGCCACCGGATCCTGGCCTTTTGTGCCGCCCATCCCCGGAGGGGACAGCGACAGCTGCTTTGTCTATCGCACGCTGGATGACCTTGATGGCATCGCCGCTAAAGCACAGAGCGCGCGGCACGGCGTGGTGATTGGTGGTGGCCTGCTAGGCCTGGAAGCGGCCAATGCGTTGAAGCAGCTCGGTCTGGAAACGGCAGTGGTGGAGTTTGCCCCGCGCCTGATGGCCGTACAACTGGATGAGGGCGGGGCGGCCATGCTGCGGCACAAAATCGATGCGCTGGGGGTACAGGTGCTCACCGGTAAATCCACCCAGGAGATCGTCCGTCAGCAGGATGGCCGCTTACAGCTCCGCTTCGCGGATGGCAGCCAGATCGACACGGACCTGGTGCTGTTCTCAGCGGGTATACGCCCGCGTGACCAGCTGGCTGCCGCTGCCGGGCTGACCCTCGGACCCCGTGGCGGTATCGATATCAATAGCAGCTGTATCACTTCCGATGACGATATTCTGGCCATTGGCGAATGTGCACTGTGGAACGGGCAAATTTTTGGGCTGGTGGCACCAGGCTATCAGATGGCACGCGTGGCTGCGGCGGTACTGGCCGGGGAAGAAGCCGCATTTACCGGTGCCGATATGAGCACAAAGCTGAAACTGCTGGGCGTGGAGGTGGCATCGTTTGGCGATGCCCACGGCCGCACGCCTGGCAGCAAGAGCTACTACTGGAACAATGAACCGCAGGAAATCTTTAAAAAAATTGTCGTCTCTGCCGATGGCAAACAGCTGCTGGGTGGGATCCTGGTGGGCGACAGCAGCGAGTACAGCACGCTGCTGCAAATGATGCTGAACGGTATGCCGCTGCCTGCCGCTCCCGAACATCTGATCCTGCCGCAGCGGGAAGGCGGGGCGGTAAAAGCGCTTGGCGTGGCAGCGCTGCCGGACAGTGCCCAGGTCTGCTCCTGTCATAACGTCAGCAAAGGCGATATCTGTGCAGCGGTATCCGGCGGCTGTGGCGATATGGCTTCGTTAAAAAGCTGTACCAAAGCCGCTACCGGCTGCGGCGGTTGCACAGCGCTGGTAAAACAGGTGATGGAGTATCAGCTGGCCAGTCAGGGCGTGGAGGTGAAAAAGGATATCTGCGAACACTTTGCCCACTCACGCCAGGAGTTGCATCACCTGATACGCGTCGGAGAGATCAAGAGTTTCGATGCGTTGCTGGCGAAGCATGGCCGCGGGCTGGGCTGTGAGATCTGCAAACCTCTGGTGGGATCACTGCTGGCATCGGTATGGAATGAGTACCTGCTTAAACCCCAGCATCTGCCGTTACAGGACACTAACGATCGCTATTTTGCCAATATTCAGAAGGATGGCACCTACTCAGTGGTACCACGGGTCCCGGCGGGTGAAATCACCGCACGTGGCCTGATTGCCATTGGCGAGGTCGCAGAGCGCTATAATCTCTACAGCAAAATTACCGGCGGGCAGCGCATCGACCTGTTCGGTGCCCGCCTCGAACAACTGCCGGATATCTGGGAGACGCTGCTGGCCGCAGGATTTGAGACCGGGCACGCCTACGGAAAATCACTGCGCACGGTGAAATCCTGTGTGGGCTCCACCTGGTGCCGCTACGGTGTTCAGGACTCCACGGGTTTCGCGATTGCGCTGGAAAATCGCTATAAGGGGCTGCGCGCGCCGCACAAAATCAAAATGGCGGTCTCTGGCTGTACCCGTGAGTGTGCGGAGGCACAGAGCAAAGATATCGGCGTGATCGCCACCGAGAAGGGCTGGAATCTTTACGTCTGCGGTAACGGCGGTATGAAACCCCGCCACGCTGACCTGTTTGCCAGCGATCTTGATGACGCCACGCTAATCCGCTACGTCGACCGCCTGCTGATGTTTTACATCCGCACCGGTGACCGGCTACAGAGAACCAGCGTCTGGATGGACAATCTGGAAGGAGGGCTGGATTACCTGCGCCAGGTCGTCATTGACGACTCGCTCGGCATTGCTCATGAGCTGGAACAGGAGATGGCCCGGGTGGTAGACAGCTACCAGTGTGAATGGCGTACCACGCTGGAAAGCCCGGACCGTCTGGCTCTGTTCCGTTCAACACTCAACAGCAGCCTGCCTGATGAAACCGTGCAGTGGCAGCAGGAACGCGGGCAGATACGTCCGTCCGATGCGCCTCTGGCGATTGTGCAGGATGCCACCCCTCTTCCCTGGACCGATATCTGCCGACTGGATGAAATTCCGGCGCAGGCCGGGATTGGCGCGCGCATCGGAACCCAGCGCATTGCACTGTTCCGCCTGAACGATCGGGTTTTCGTGCTGGATGATAACGAACCTGGCACGCGGGCCAGCGTCTTGTCACGCGGCATACTGGGCGATGCAGGCGGCGAACCGATGGTCATTTCACCGCTGTATAAGCAGCGTTTCCGCCTGAGTGATGGTCAGGCGCTTGACGGTAGCGGGCTCGCCGTACGTTGCTGGCCGGTGAAAATCGAACAGGACCGGGTCTGGGTAGCCAGTGAGGAGATGGCGCAGGTTCAGGTGGTAGCCTCATGAACACCACCTGTCCCTACTGTGGTGTCGGCTGCGGAGTGACCATCACCCGCGATGACAGTGACAGGGTGCAGGTCAGCGGTGATAAACAGCACCCGGCCAATCTGGGCCGCCTCTGCGTCAAAGGGGCGGCACTGGGCGAAACACTCGGCCATCAGGGCCGCCTGCTGCATCCGCAGGTCAACGGTGAGCGCGTAAGCTGGGAAAGCGCACTGGACACGGTGGCAGACCGCCTACAGACGGTGATCGGCGAATACGGCCCGCAAGCCGTGGCCTTTTACGCCTCAGGGCAGCTTCTGACCGAAGATTACTATGTGGCTAACAAGCTGATGAAAGGCTTTCTTGGCGTGGCCAATATTGATACTAATTCCCGGCTCTGCATGGCCTCGGCAGTGGTCGGCTACAAACGGGCACTGGGTGCAGATGCCGTCCCCTGTTGCTATGACGACCTGAACCATACCGATCTGGTGATCCTGGCGGGTTCCAATACCGCCTGGGCGCACCCGGTGGCGTTCCAACGCCTGGTTCAGGCCCGTAAAGAGAATCCCCGCCTGCGCGTAGTGGTGATTGACCCACGGCGTACCGCCACCTGCGATATTGCCGACCTGCATCTGGCGCTGAAGCCGGGCAGCGATGCCGCGTTGTTCACCGGTTTGCTGAACTGGCTGGCGCAGCATGGCGGTATCGATAACGAGATGCGTGCGGTCGTTAACGGGCTGGATGAGACGTCAGAATCCGCATCCGCATGGAGCAGCGAAGCGGTAGCGGACTTCTGCCAGTTGCCACAGGAGAAGGTGGAAACGTTCTTCCAGCTGTTCCTTCACGCCAGCAACGCACTGACGCTCTACTGTATGGGCATCAACCAGTCGAGCAGCGGCAGTGACAAATGTAACGCCATTATCAATGTCCACCTTGCCAGCGGAAAAATCGGCCGGGCAGGCAGCGGGCCATTTTCACTGACCGGGCAGCCCAATGCGATGGGGGGCCGCGAAGTGGGCGGTCTGGCCAACCAGCTGGCGGCGCATATGGGGTTCAGCGCGCAGGAGGTGGATCGGGTGGCACGATTCTGGCACAGCCCGGGGGTAGCCGATAAACCCGGTCTGATGGCCGTCGATCTGTTTCACGCTATCGGCTGCGGGAAAATCAAAGCCGTGTGGATTATGGGCACCAACCCGGCAGTGTCACTGCCGGATGGTCTGACGGTGACGCAGGCGCTGAAGCGCTGTCCGCTGGTGATCGTATCGGACGTCTGTGCACAGACGGACACCACTGCACTGGCCGACATACTGTTACCCGCCCAGGGATGGGGGGAAAAGAACGGCACGGTGACCAACTCTGAACGCCGGATTTCACGTCAGCGTGGTTTTGTTGCACCGGCAGGCGACTCACGCCCGGACTGGTGGATCCTCGCCAGGGTCGCACAGCGTATGGGGTTTCCTGAAGCGTTTAACTGGCAGCATCCTGCAGACATTTTCCGGGAGCACGCGGCACTCTCGGGCTTTGAGAACCAGGGCACCCGGGCCTTTGATATCAGCGCACTGGCGGATATCACTAACGCGCAGTGGGATACGTTGAAACCGATACAGTGGCCGGTTAACGCAGCACATCCCGCAGGGTGTACACGCCTGTTCAGCGATCGCCGTTTCTTCCACCCTGATGGCAAAGCCCGCATGCTCCCGGTGGTGCCCACGTTGCCCGTCGCACAGCAAAATGAGCGCTGGCCGCTGCTGCTGAATACCGGCCGCATCCGCGACCAGTGGCACACCATGACACGCACCGGCAACGTGCCGCGGCTGATGCAGCACATCAGCGAACCCTTCTGTGAGCTGCATCCGCAGGATGCCGCCCGGTATCATCTGCGAGAAGGTGATCTGGTACGCGTTCAGTCAGAAAATGGCTGGATAGTGTGCCGTGCGTGCCTCAGCGAAGATCAGCAACCGGGTTCCCTCTTTGTACCGATGCACTGGAATCGGCAGTTCTCCAGCCACGGTAACGTGGATGCGCTTATCGCTGCCAACGTCTGTCCGCACTCCGGGCAGCCGGAGAGTAAGCAGACGGCAGTGCGCGTACGACGCTGGCAAAGTGACTGGCAGGCTGTACTCTGTCTGCCTGGTGACTGGCAGCCCGGCGCAGGGGTCTGGTGGTCACGCATTGCGGAAAACGGCGTTACACGCTGGCTGCTGGCCGGGCAGGGTGACGCGCAAAGCTGGCTGCATCAGCAGGGTTTATTACATGAGATGGCGCTGCAAACCGCTCAGGCTGAGGGCGAATACTTTCATCTGCTGGGCTGGCAACAAGGCAGGCTGGCACTGGCGTTCTGGAGTGCCGCAGAGAGGCCGGCGATCGACGCCCCCGCGGTGGTTGCCGCCTTCAGCGAGCCCCCCACTGATGCTGCCGGACGCTTTGCATTACTGGCAGGAAGGCAGCGGGGAGGTGAGGCACGTGGAAAAACGGTTTGCAGCTGTTTTGGCATCGGAGAAAATCAGATCCTGAACGCCATTGCCGGAGGATGCGGCACCCCAGCCGCACTGGGTACAGCGCTGAAATGCGGCACCAACTGTGGTTCATGCCTTCCTGAGCTGGCCCAGCTGATCGCGCTAACGGCTAACGATAAACGACATAGCTAGCGGCTCAGCTGTATCCAGCGCCGCCCGGTCAGCACTGTCAGCAACACAATGGTCGCACCTGCGGCCAGGTGCATCGTAAAATCAAGCCTGTGCAGGTGAACTTCGTGGCACAGCGACAGCAGCGTCGATGACATAAAAGCGATGCCCGACCCCGCCAGCGCCAGGCTTTGTCGTGGATAAAGAGAGCGGGTGCGGTTAAGGCAGACAATCGAAATCACCATCATCGGCAGGCTGGCCGAAAGCATAAACAGATAGCAGTGAATACCTTCGCCAAAACGCCCGGCGCCGGCAGTCGCGGCAGCAGAGGCCGTGTTCAGCAGGTTGATCGCCAGCCAGACCACGGCCAGCAATGCGGCCCACCTCAGCCTGAGCGGTTTTAGGCCGGCAATACTCAACGTAAACGCCCCGGCCATCGCACTGGCCCCTATGCCAAACGCCAGCACCAGGGTGAGCAGCGCCAGCCCCGCCCCCGGTTGGGACCAGTCGGTGAAACGGCTGTGCCATGCCCAACTGCTCAGCATGCCACAGGGCAGCACGGTGATAATCCAGGCCACCACACGCCAGCCGACGGGCCAGGTACGTTTTACGGGCCGGGCTGACTGGCTGAGTGTGTCGATCAGTTGGTCATGATTTTTCATCATTCCCCCGTCCATATTTACGCAGGTTGAGCATCGCGCGATGCAACAGTGATTTCACGGCAGACACTGACAGATGGCTGGCGGCAGCGGCCTGCGCCAGGCTCTGCTCGCGCAGATGCACACTCTCCACCATCTCGCGCTGACGTGCAGGCAGACTGCCCAGATATCCGGCTAATTCATCCTGAACGGCCCGTTCTCTGTTTTCAGCGCCGTCGCTTTCAGCAGCCTGGTTCAGTAAGGCATCATCATCCTGAACTTCCGGGCGACGTCCGCGCTGGCGTAACGCATCAATGGCCCGCGCCGACGTTATCGCAGCCACCCAGGGCAGGATCGGCCGCTGCGGATCGTAGGTCTGCCGCACACGATGGATCGCCAGCAGTGACTCCTGAACCACATCTTCCACCAGCGCTTCATCACGGATTTTTTGGCGTGCAAAGGCCCGGATGGCAGGCACCATCGCTTTCAGCAGTTGGTTATAGGCGTTCTGATCTCCCGCCTGCGCACTGGCCATCAGATGCGGCCACGTCTGCGCCCGGGTATCCGTTTCAGCCATTCACTGCCCTGATATTCAGCGCAGCGTCAGAAGACATTGCGCTGGCATTCACACACAGATCGCATTAGGTTTTTTTCCCGGTTTCTGTTGCATGGTCGAGCGCGTCGATCACGATACGCGGCGTCAGCACCTGCGGCAGCACCACAGGTTTGCCACCATCGGCGGGGTACACCACATAGAGCGGCAGACCACCGCGTCCAAAATCACTGAGCGCCTGTTCCACATCTGGATTGTATTTTGTCGAATCCGCGACCATATAAATCGTACTGGTACGCGCCATCGCGGCTTTGACCGCCTGTGTTGAGAGCGATGTCCGATCGTTCACCTGGCACGTGATGCACCATGAGGCAGTAAAGTTCACCAGAATCGGTTTACCCTGTCCTTTGATGGCATCAACGTTCTGCGGTGACCAGGCCACCGCAGCGGCGGCATCCGTACCCTCGTCCGCCTCCGTCTGTGAAGAAAGTGAGGTCAGACTGGCCAGCGGCGGCACCACCAGCAGCACAAACAGCGCTGTGGCAAGGTGTTGCGACCAGTGGCGGCGTCCCATCATACGGCGTTTCTGCGCGATGCCATAAAGCCAGGCGGCAAAACTCAGCACGAGGCAGCAGGCCAGAATCAGCGCCAGCGCCGCAGAGCCAGCCTGCCGCTCGAGGACCCAGATAAGCCAGGCGACGGCGCCCAACATGGGAAATGCCAGTGCATGTTTCAGCGTCACCATCCAGGCCCCCGGCGCAGGCAACACGCGTGCCAGCAACGGGAAGAAGGAGACCAGGGTAAACGGCGCGGCAAACCCGAGCGCCAGTGCGGTAAAGATAGCCAGACTGACCAGCGGCGGCTGCGTCAGCGCATAGCCAACGGCACTGGCCATAAACGGTGCACTGCAGGGCGTGGCAACGATAATCGCCAGTGCCCCGGTGAGCGCGGATCCCGTTAAACCGCCGCGCCCGCTGCCCACTTCCCCCACACGCTGTACCGAGAGCCCCACTTCAAACAGCCCAAACAGATTCAGCGCTGACGCCAGCATGACCAGAATCAGCAGGGCAATCACCAGCGGTGACTGGAGCTGAAAGCCCCAGCCAACGGCCGACCCACCCGCACGGGCCAGCAATAATGCGCCGGCCAGCAGCAGCATGGTGATCACCACCCCGCCGAGAAATGCCAGCCCTTCCGCACGGGCCTGAGCGGGTTGGTCGTGATGGCGGATCAGACTCAGTGCTTTCAGTGAAATCACCGGAAACACGCACGGCATCAGATTCAGGATCATGCCGCCCAGAAAGGCGGCTGCGATGGCAGTCAGCATACTTTACCTGCTTAAGTGAACAAGGTTATGCCGGGTTGGCCTGACGGTATTTTTTCACAGCATCCATCGCTTTCTGGATATGCGCATCCGGGTTCTTATCGGTATAACTCAGCAGGATTTTGCCGTCCGGCGCGATGACATAGGAGGTACGGTCAGACAACGTCTGCCCCTTCATCTGCATGGTGCTCTGATACTCGCCGGCAACTTTCGCGCCCGGATCGGCGGCAACGGTAAATTTGTCGCGGCACTCCAGCTGGGAAAATTTGGCAATCTGATCCACATTCCCTGCGGTCACACCAATCACCGTCGCACCCTGTTGGGTAAATTCGTCGGTGGCTTCAGCGAAGTCGTGGGCTTCCAGCGTACAGCCGGCGCTAAAGGCAGCAGGGAAGAAGTACAGCACGACCGGGCCTTTTTTCAATGCCTGCTGAAGTGAGAAGGTGGTCGGTTTCCCGGCCAGCGCCGCCTTAAGCTCAAAGTCAGGGGCTTTTTCACCGACCGCCAGGGCGGCAAAGGCGGACGTCACAGGCAATGCCAGGCCAAGAACGGCAGCAACAGCCAGGGTACTCAGGGTGTTTTTCATACGCATCATGATCTCTCCAGTGTGGCGACAGGCGACAGCGCCTGATGACCTTAACCAGAGGTTCGCCCGACCGCAGGCAAAGGTTGCGGTCGGATGAAAATATTTTTTGAGAAGCCGTCACCTGAAAAACTATTGATGACTTACTGGCTCACGGGATTGCCGGCTGGCGATCGGGAACCCCTGCTCTGAACGCACAACAACTATAACAGCAACCATTAACACCACGAGGAGAGCCCAGGGAAAAGACCCCGTTCCATAATGTTCCAGCAGCAAACCGCCTGTCATGCCTCCCAACGCGATAGCGCTGTTCCACGTCACCACATTCATCGATAACGCCACATCGGCATGCTCACCCGCAGCATCCGCCAGCGCCGTCTGGAGCAGTGTTGCCGCGCCGCCAAACGTCAGCCCCCAAAGGGCTATGCCAGTGTAAATCACCGCCGGGTTGCTCGCATCCAGACCAAAAACGAGGGACACCGCCGCAAAAGTTGACAGTGACAGCAGCACCGCTTTACGTAAATGGGTATCAATAATTCTGCCTGTGATAAAGATCCCGCCCAGGGCAGCAATACCAAAGACCAGCAAGACCCGATCAATGCTTCCGGCCAGACCCGCAGGGGCAATAAACGGCGCGATGAAGGTATACAAAATATTATGTGCAAGCATCCATGCGAGGACAACCCCCAGAACGGAGCGCACGCCGGGAAGACCTAACACGGAACCCAGCTTGACGCCTTTGGTGCCTGGCTCACCCGGGTAATTGGGGACGGCCAGAAGTATCCAGCCAATGAGGATGACCGACAGTCCTGACATCACCGCAAACGTCAGGCGCCATCCCAGAAGTCCACCCATCAATGTGCCTGCCGGCACCCCGAGAGACAAGGCAATCGGCGTGCCGACCATCGCCAGTGCCAGCGCCCGCCCATGAAGCGAGGGAACGACCATTTTCCGCGCATACCCGGCGATCAGGCTCCATGCCAGGCCTGCTGACGCGCCAGCGAGAAAACGTGCGATTAAAATGACGGTGATATGAGATGACAGCGCCGTCAGCGTGTTGAAAATCAGAAATCCGCACACCGTGCTGAGAAGAACGGATCGGCGTGACCATGTTCGGGTCATCATCGTGAGGGGGATGGCGGCCAGTAGCGACCCCACTGCATATGCCGTCACCAGCTGCCCGGCCAGAGACGGTGAAATATTGAGTCCGCGGCTCATTTCCGGCAGGAGTCCGGCGGGTATGGTCTCGGTCAGTATGCAGATAAAGCCTGCCATTGCCAGGGCAAGCAGGGCAAATACGGGCAGTTGCTGAGCTTCTCTGGTGCGTTGCTGTACGTTCATCATTCAACCTGTTCAGTCAATTCGGGGCTTGCCGTTATCGCTTCAGGCGACGATGGCGCTATCACGGGCATACAATATATACCGATCGATACATATGTTGCATTGCCGCTCTCAGCGTTGTCAATTAAATATGTATCGATTAGTATAAATCGCGGAGGAGGTGATAATGAAAACAGGCCGACCAAGACAGTTCGATCGGGATGACGCGGTGATAAAAGCCATGCACCTTTTTTGGGAACATGGTTACGATTCAACCTCACTCGCGATGCTGAAAGCATCAATAGGCAAAGGGATTACAGCCCCCAGTTTTTATGCCGCTTTTGGGTCAAAAGAGGCGCTTTTTAATGAGGCCGTGAACTGTTATCTGAACACGCATGCACAGGTGACAGAATCTTTGTGGGACAGTAGGTTGCCTGCCCGGCAGGCACTGGAGACAGCATTGATACATTCAGCCCGGATGCAGTACGGGGCTGAGCATCCCAGGGGATGTATGGTCACACTCAGTGCCATGTTTACCTGCACGGCAGAAAACAGACATATCCTCATGCCGCTGGAGGCGTCCCGCCGCCGTACCCGTGAAGGAATACTGCATTGCGTAAAAAGGGGCATCAGCAGCGGTGAGTTATCGGATAACGAGGACACACTGGCACTGGCCGTCAGCTTTGACAGTTTCCTAATGGGGATATCGACACTTGCGCGGGATAATGTGCCGCTGGCAGGCGTGGAACGGGCCATTATTCACATGATGGGATTATGGGATGCTGCCCGTGTGATAGCAGAAGAATGATAACGTTTAACGAATGGCGGAACGGCCAGCCCGCGGACGAAAACTACTTCTGCATGCGCGCAATATTGTCATCGATACGTCCCTGTAGGGTGCGCAGCGTCTCAGCGGTGATGCGTCCGGGAAACAGCTCCTCCGCCTTGCTGGCAAAACCGGAGGCAATGGTGCAATGCTTCTCCAGCCTCGCATCTATCTGCGAGGCGGTCAGTTCCGTTTCCTGTTCACCCAGTGCGAGCAGATGTTCGCGGCCAATATCCAGCGCTTCGCCCATCACGTCCATCTGATGATAGCCACCCGGGCCTTCACAGTATGTCACATCATATGCCGGCGCCAGCGTCCACTCGCCACTGGCTGACATACAATACGCGAAGTTCTTCGGATGATCGTCGCGATTGTTGAACACCACGTTGAACACCACCCGTTCAAATGCCAGCGCTTTCTGCCTGACATCATTCGTGCACAACTGGGTGGCACGCAGAAAATTGGTGTAGTCCAGCACGCCCGCCATCTGATAATTGGCCCCGGTGTAGGCCGCAAGACTCTGCATCGGTACACGCAGGCCGTTTTGCCGATCAAATCGCCGCGAAGCAAAAGCAGCCTGTCCGTTGGGAAGGGCAAAATACGCGGTGTCTGGCGTACTGATACGACATTCACGCAGACACTGGGCATAAACAGCTTCGATGGCACAGACTTCCGGATGCTCCTGCCGGGAAGGGAACTTGATGAGCCAGGCCTCAAGCCCCGGAGTGCTGGCGGTGCTGAAGTGACCGCTATTCGGATCGCGATACAGCAGCGCTTTCGGTCTTGCACCCTGTGGGGAACCGCCCATCTGCAACAGCCTTTGCAAAAACTCACCGCCTTCGCCCTCCAGCACGTCCTGCACTTCTGCTGAGAGCTGCGCAAGGGCAATCTCTTCAACCTGGCCTGCGGCCTCAGCCTGCGTCGGTTCAAATGACATCGCCCCCATCGCATTGTTGCCGATCCAGGTCAGTCTCTCTAACGGTCCAATCCGTGCCGCATTTAGCCCGCGCTGGCGAAACAGTCTGTCCATTAACAGCATGCCCCAGCCATCAGGGAGCGCGTCGTAAACTGGGCCGGGAAGGCCCATCTGGTGAACAGGGAAGTCTTTGCGTAAGCGTGGGCCTTTCAGCGGCAGGGTGAGGGAGGCCAGCTCCAGTCCACGACGGATGGCCTCTTCACTGTACTCAAACAGGATCACCGGCCGCCCGGTGATCGCCGTAGAGGATACCAGCGATCCCCAGAGCCAGCGGTCGCCCCATCCTTCGTACCAGACATCCACTTTATTCACCATGATGCGTACTCTTTTTGACCCGCTGACGGGTGGCGGTTTTCTCAAAACGCAGCAAATCGTCCAGACTGTCGATCTGAGGGGCAAAGAGCGACTCCAGCTCTTTCCCACGGCCGAGTACCATCGCCACTCTCACCAGATTTTCAAACCCCACATTGCGCCCGGACTCCAGGTTGGACACGGTGTTCACACCGATCCCGGCCCTGGCAGCCACGTCGGCCTGGGTCATTTGTTGCAGGAGGCGCTCTTTGCGCAGTCGCTCGCAGAGCAACTTAACAATTTCATCGGGCTTGCTGAGGGTTAAATCCATCATAATGGTTTTTATTGCCATTTACTGGTTATAATACCCAATATTATAGAGTTAAATAGCATGCGAGTGAAGGGATTAAGCAGGAATATTTTACATGCCTGTGATTTAGGCAAGTTAAAGAGCAAAGCATTTATTATCATAAAATCAATAACTTAACTTCGCATAACGTTAATTATGTTAAATTACATCTAGAGTTGGTGTTGAAAAAGTCCCGCTTGGTTAATTTTAATGAATTAAAAAATTGGTTTTTTCATTATTAATTTTATTTCACTACTTGGTGACCAAACTTTATCTTTTGTAACTAATGCAGGCAGAAATATTAGGAGGATTAGTGGAAAACTTGCCAAGCGAAACGCGGCTGGCAATATAGACCATTCTAACTTTTTGGTGGAGTCAGGATAAAAAATGATGCGTTTGATAAAAACAAAGAGGAAATAATTTTACAGATACCAGTGTAAAAACTGACATCCGCAATTTTATTATTATACTGCCGTTACAATAAGTGGCTAATCCCGTTTCAATCCATGCACATTAACAAAGTACTCACTTTGCTCAGCACTCATGGTATCGAAGTCGGTTTCTCTCACTACATTAAAAAACATTTTTCTTCTATTCACTCTTAATGGGTGCTTTTCTATTTTTTGATGTTTGAGGAAATCTTTTAATTGCACCGGGTCATTAAAGTGATTAATAATGTCAGAGGCAGATAAAGCATCACTCTCCCACATTGAAAAAGCGGGTTTTTTATCTGTAATTTGAAATTCATCCTCGCGACTTATTATTCCAGAATTAATATAACGCGACCTTATAAGCCTACCAAAAGAAGACGAATCGCTGACGTAGACACCATTAATTTCACCTGGAATAGAGAATGGAAGATTATTCATGATGACGGGTATCAATTCATAATCAATGATATCTTTCCCAAAATTCTCCCTGAATACTTCTGGGTATGAAGTCAGTCCTTCCACCAATCTTTTTACCTGCAATATGGTATCGGAAATTAATTTTTTCTTTTGATAAGCTCTCGTTACAGAACCACCAGACAAATTAGTGTTTTTACACTCTAAGATAAAGGCTTTATCATCCAGTAAGAAAACAGCATCATACTCAAATTCTTCACTACCACGCTTGAACTTAAAACTTTTATTGGTAAGGTTATGTTCATTTAACTTACTGATAATATCCTTTTCAAAGCCGTAACCTTTTTTTGTCAGATCCGCTTGTTTAGACGAGAACTTTGAAAGTACTATGTTACTTATGGCTGGGGAAGTGTATGCAGGAGTAAACAGAAAAAATGAAGAATCTGACATTTTCACAAGTGGCGAATCATATATATCTCGACTATCATCGCCAAATGTAATATTCGCAATAAAAATACCTGCTTTCTCTTCGCTGAATCCTCCGAGTCGCAGCACACTATTTAGTTCGCCCTTAGTATAAACCACTTTATTTTTTATTTTTTTAGACAGATAGGCTATGACAGAATACCCCCTGACCCATTCACGAAGGCTCAACTCTAAAACAACATCATTAAAATCATGACTCGCGACTGCTTCCATCAGCGCATTTAAGTACGGTAACTCTTCAATTATAATAGGCTCTCGCATGGTTCCTGACCAATCAGTAACATACTTTGGCACCCTGCCTTCTATATTATTATTTGCAAGAGTCTCCCAAAAGTTCTGACTTAATTGCCTGGATAGCCTTTCATTAGAAATTTCATCATACCGCTCAAAATCATCAATAGTCCGGTTGAACATTAGAGCGTCTTCCAGACCATCTTGTTTATAATTGTCAGGTATATCTTCTTTTTTTGCAATTTGTATATCATTATCAAAAAGAATGCAGCTTTTAGTACAGGTAATAAGTTCATTCCATAGCAGTGAGTAATAGAACACTTCGGAAGCTTCAGCAATGACCGATTCTTCAACGTGAATTCGCCCTGGGATTATTATTTCTCCTGAATCCGATAACTTATGCTCATAAGAGAACATTTTTATAGTCAACGTTAGAAACCTAACTATTTTATCCAATGCTGAGTCAGGTGAAAATGACTCACCATCTTCATTTAAAATATTTTTACTGTTTAATGTCAATGGTTTAACGTTTTCACCATAAGATTCAATATTTGACTCTACTGAACTGAGCAAATAGCAACCTTTATTTAAAGCATTCTCAATTACAGCCCAGCACTGAGTCTGAACATCCTTCGCCATGAGTGGAGTCGCGTTCAGCTCTGTCTTGATATCGTCAATGTAACTTTCAGACACCTGACATACAGCCAGTATTTTTTTTAAGCTTTCTGAAACCTCCTGACAATTGACATTGGAAATTAATTTACCGAAAAAATCATCTCTCCTCTTCCTTTTTTTAATATCATGCATGTGGAAGTTTTTGAAATTCCTTGTCTCATATTCAACTAAATTTCTGAGGGAAGCATTCACGGAAAACTCAGGCAAAGAATCAACTAACTTTGTGGTTTTATATTTTGAACATTCTTTTGATATTTCTTCAAAATTTATATGTGACATCAAAACTTCCTTTTTATGAAAAAACAAGTTGCTCTTTGGGATTAATCTCATGATATACCCTTTGACTAAAATACTTCCAGTGCATTTTTCAATGTGCCTTTGTTAAGCGTCCTCCACAGCGTCAGCCATTCATCTTCAACACGACTGCACCTTAATCTTCCCCGTGCGGTAAAACTGGTATTCTTCCGCACGCCCTCGCCCTGCGTTCTCACCCCATATCTTGTGCCTTGCCAGCAGTGAATAGCCACTACATGTGGTTTTTTATGCGAATTCCGGCGTTCGGCGGCTGAACCGGCCCGGATTTTTTTTGCGGAATCATCCTGTAAATTGAAGAAACTTCCGCAATGCTGATCGGTCAGCAAATAATTATTCTTCTTGACTAATCACTGATAAAGACTTGTTAACGGGTCAGATCGCCCAGACTATAAGACCCGTTAACAGATTCCCGGAGCGTAAAATGCCAAACATCATTCTAAGTGATATCAGTGCCAGCATTAGCGAATTGAAGAAAAACCCAATGCCAACAGTGGGTTCCGGCAAAGGTTATCCTGTTACCATATTGCACAGAAATCAGCCTGCGTTTTTACTGCATTACTGCTGAACTCTATGAGCGCATGCGTGACGCGCTGGACGATCAGGAACTGGCTCGGCTGGTCATAGATCGTCGAAATCAGGCTCTACATGATGCAGGTCTGGACCAATAATTTACCCTTTCAGTCTGCCTGCCGCTTTCAGCGTCGCTAATCGTCTCTTTTCAATAAAGGGGGCAAGCCGTTCTCTTATCTGTCTGACCTGCTCTTGCGGTGCAGAATGCAGAGATCCGCTATTAAAGGGGGGCTCGGGATCATATTCCAGACCCAGCTGAATGTTTTGTGCGATTTCAACGCCGTAAAGTTCGGCCACCACATACAACGCAAAGTCGATCCCCGACGTCACGCCCGCACCGGTAATACGATTACCATCCCGAACCACCCGCTCACTGACAGGTTCTGCGCCCAGAAGAGCAAGCTGGTCGGACGATGACCAGTGAGACGTGGCTTTATATCCCTGAAGCAACCCTGCCGCCCCCAGGATCAAGGAGCCTGTACAGACGGACGTCACCAGCCTGGCCTGCTGGCTTTGGTGCCTGATAAACGCAAGCGTGCTGTCATCGTCCATCAGGTTTATCTGCCCCGGACCGCCAGGTATGCAAATCACATCTAACGGCGGACAGCTTTCGAAGGTCTGTGTCGGTAGCATCGCCAGCCCGCGATCGGAGATGACAGGGTCGAGGGTCTTCCAGATAAGGTGGACTTTCGCCCCAGGCGCACAGGCAAAAACCTCATACGGTCCGGTCAAATCCAGTGAGGTTAATCCGGGGAACAACAGCATGCCGATAGAAATGTCTGGGAAATCACTCATGGTCGCATCCTGAGAAGGGAAAGATTACAACACCCGTTTAAACAGCCGCTGCACGCTGGCGTAAAGCAGGCCCGCAACATCATCCAAATGGAAACACCATTCAGGATACACGACAGGTTACTCAACATGTTCACGCTTCTTTTGCACAAGGTTATCCGCAGAATGTGCGTCAGCACGTGCCTGTATTGCGCCGGCTCCTCTGAGAGAGCAGCGCACGTCAGGCGCATCCTGTCTGTATCCCACTGATATTTGTCGCCTCTCTCTCACATTTTTTATTGATTAAACAATTTCGTCATGTAATCAATAAAGTTTGGCTTACAGCCGCCGATACCGATCCTAGCCTGGCCCCGCTTCACGGCCGATAATCTGGAAAGCGAATCTGAATATGAGCGGGACTTTTTGTAGCGACGAGGCTAAACGCCTGGCGGCCCTTGAGATGCTGAAGGCCGATGATGCGGACCGTGATGATATTCTCGAAAAATTTACCCGGCTGACCAGTGAGCTGCTGGGCATCCCCGGCAGCTTTGTCTCCATTCTCGATGACGAGAATCAGTTTATAAAAGCATCCTGTAACTTCGACCTTAAACAAACGTCACTGCAGAATGCTTTTTGCCGCCATACGCTGGCGCTGGCAACCGTGCTGGTATGCAACGATACGCATCGTGATCCGCGCTTCAGCCAGCATCCCCTGACGCTTGGGGAGCCTTTTATAAGGTTCTATGTCGGTGCTCCCCTGCGTAATCGTGATGGCATACTCATCGGCACCCTGTGTGTTACCGATATCAAACCTCAGACATTTTCTGATGACAAAATTGAATTGCTGGAGCTGTTAGCCGGTCTGGTCATCGGCTATCTGGATGCGTGGTACATTGCCGGTTATCAGGACGTGGTGACACGGTTACCGAATCGTCAGCGCCTGCTGAAAGATATCGAACTGTTGCAGCAGGCCGGTAACGATGAGACTCATCATCTGACCCTTATCGACTGCATTGATATGCCGCGTGCATATGAGATTGCGCGTTCGGTAGGAATGAATGCGGTAGAAAGCCTGCTCAAAGAACTGACATCCATGCTGCGTTCGCGTCTGCAGCTGGAAGATGACGACGTGCTGTATACCGTCGCGGTTGGCCGTTTTGCGTTGTTGAGTGGCAAGAATAATGGTGCCCGCGCCCGTGAGCTCAGCAAGCGGCTCGGCGGCATACGCGCCCAGATTTTTGACAATATTACGATTGATGCTAAACCGCACCTCGGTGAGGTGAGCTTTGTTCCGGCTGAGTCACAGGTCACTGAAGTGCTGCGTCGGGCGGTCAGCGCCCTGCATGAAGCCATCACGCTGAAGCAGAGTTACATGGCCTACAATGCTGACAGTGATGGCCGTAACAGCCAGAACTTCCGCCTGTTGCATGACCTGGCGGCAGCGCTGCGCGGCAACAAAGGGCTGTACCTGGTTTATCAGCCGCAGATCTCCCTGCTGCACGGTAAACCGGTCGGACTGGAAGCCCTGCTGCGCTGGGATCATCCGCTGTTCGGCAATATTCCGCCGGATGAATTTATCCCGCTGGTGGCACAAACCAGCCTGATGGAAGAGTTAACTGACTGGGTGATCGACCACACCCTGGCGCAGCTGCGTCAGTGGCGCAGTACCGGGCTAAACCTGCCGGCCTCGGTGAATCTGTGCGTCAGTGATTTTTCACGTGCGGACTTTGCCGATAAGCTGGAAGAGAAGATGCTCAATGCCGGGCTTAATCCCGACGATCTGTGCATTGAATGTCTTGAGACCGAGCAGGTACTGGGGAATCCTGATGCACGGCGGGGGCTGGATAAACTTAAGCTGCGCGGTTTCCGCATAGCGTTGGATGATTTTGGTTCCGGCTACAGCAATATCAATACGCTGTGCCGTATTCCGGTGGATGTGATAAAGCTGGACCGATCGCTGATCCAGAAGCTTTCTCACGACCCGGCCAGCGAAGTTATCGCCCGCCATGTCATCACCATGCTGAAAGAGCTGCACTATGTGGTACTGGCCGAAGGGGTGGAAGATCAGCAAACCCTGGCCTCATTGCAGCGTTTAGGCTGTGATGAGATCCAGGGGTTTTATTATTCACGCCCTCTGGCACCGGAAGGTCTTGAGCACTGGCTCAGCAGCCACTACCCGGCGGCCGAAGACAATCAGGACTCAATCCAGACCGTCTGAGTATTGGTAAACTCACGCAGGCCGAAGTGTGACAGCTCACGGCCAAACCCGCTTTTCTTCACGCCACCGATCGGCACACGCGGATCGGAGAAGCTCGGGGAGTTAATAAACATCCCCCCCGTTTCAATCTGCGACGCCAGCTGTTGTGCCCTGGCAAGATCGCGGCTCCACAGGCTGCCGCCCAGGCCGAACTCAGAATCATTGGCCATCTCAACGGCATGCGCAGCATCGTCTGCCACAATCAGCGAGGCCACCGGCCCGAACAGTTCCTGATCAAAGCTGGTCATGCCGGGTTTGACATCACTGAGAACCGTTGGCGCATACCAGTTCCCTTCTCCCGGTAGCGCGTGGCCGCCCAGCAGCAGCGTGGCGCCCTCTTTCAACGTTGCCTGCACCTGCGCGGCCAGTTCATCACGCAGATCGAAGCGTGCCATCGGGCCAATCCAGGTCCCTGACTCACGCGGATCGCCAACTTTCATCGCTTTGACGGCACTGACAAATTTCTCGCTGAACTGTTCAAACACCGCCGCCTCCACAATAATGCGTTTTGCCGCGATACAGATCTGTCCGTTGTTCATAAAACGCCCGGCGATAGCGCCCTTCACGGCCGCATCGATATCTGCATCGGCCAGCACGATAAAAGCATCGGATCCGCCCAGCTCCAGAACGCATTTCTTAATCGCGGCCCCGGAGAGCGCGGCGATGGCCGCACCGGCACGCACGCTGCCCGTTACCGTCACGGCGGCAATACGTTTATCGCCGATCGCCTGTGCCACACCGTCATTGTCAGCATTCACGACAGCAAATAAGTTCTGCGGCACACCGGCATTCGTCAGAATATCTCGCAATAACAGCGCACAGCCCATCACGTTCGGTGCCGGTTTAAGCAAATAGCTGTTGCCCGCCAGCATGATGGGTACAGCACCACGCAGCACCTGCCACACCGGGAAGTTCCACGGCATCACGGACAGCACCGGGCCGAGTGGCAGATAGTCCACGAAGGCTTTGTTACCTTCCACCAGCGTCGGTTCACGCTTGAGGAATGCCGGACCATGCTCACCATACCATTCGCACAACCTGGCGCTTTTTTCCACTTCAGCCAGCCCCTGATCGACAGGCTTACCCATTTCACGGGTCATCATATCGGCCAGTGCCTGGGCCTGCTGACGCAGTCCGCCTGCGATGTTTTGCAACAACGCCACACGGTCGCTCATTGCACTGTGGCGCCACTGCTGAAACGCCGAGTTAACAGACGCCAGCGCCTCGCTGACATCCGCGCTGCTGGCGAAAGGATAACGGGCAATGATCTCGCCCGTCGCCGGATTACGTGAAACTGCTACCGCAGAAGAGACATTTGTCATGATGACCGCCTTATCAGAAAACAGAGAATGTGGCGCCGCGTATTCACCCAAACGACGCGATATACCGTCATCATAGGCTTGCGAGAGATTCTTTTAAAATGAATAATAGAGAAAATTATTAGCTTAAAAAGAGAATGATATGGAATTAGCCCAGCTTGAAATTTTCCGTGCCATTGCAGAGGAAGGCAGCGTCACGGCGGCCGCTGAAAAGCTACACCGGGTGCCGTCCAATATTTCCACACGTCTGAAGCAGTTGGAAGAGGAACTCGACTGCGCCCTGTTCCGGCGCGAAAAACTGCGTCTGTACATTACCGACAGCGGCAAAACGTTCCTCGACTACGCCCAGCGCATTCTGGCCCTGACGGAAGAAGCGCGGCAGAGCGTGTCCGGTCAGCATCCCAGCGGCATCTTCACCCTGGGGGCGATTGAAAGCACCGCGGCCGTGCGCTTGCCGCCGCTGATTGCGCGTTATCATCAAACCTGGCCCCAGGTCGAGCTGGATCTGACCACCGGCCCGTCCGGGGATATGATCGATGGTGTGCTGGCCGGACAGTACAGTGCCGCCTTTGTTGACGGGCCGCCAAAGCATCCACAGCTGGAGGGCGTGGCGGTGTTTGCCGAAGAACTGGTGCTGATTGCCGCGCTGAATCATCCCCCGGTACCCAGCGCGGCCAGTATCTCCGGTTCAACTATCTACGCGTTCCGCGCCAACTGCTCCTACCGCCGGCATTTTGAAAACTGGTTTTCACGGGAAGATGCCGCACCGGGTAAGATTTTTGAGATGGAGTCTTACCACGGTATTCTCGCCTGCGTCAGCGCCGGGGCAGGACTGGCGCTGATCCCCGCCAGCATGCTGGCCAGTATGCCCGGCAGGGACAGCGTACGATCCTACCCGCTTAGCGGCGGACGCGGCAAAATTGCCATCTGGCTGATCTGGCGTAAAGGCACACAATCCACTAATTTACAGGCCATGACCCGGCTGTTACAGGCCAGCGTTACCGATGAACAGGCAGCCATCACCACTGAAAATACAGGGAAGAAAAGAGAACCATGAAGATGACAACAGGCCTGACGATCGCCGCATTCTTACTCGCCGGCAGCGCCCACGCCGGATGGTATGTGGTGGATAACTATGAAGGTTCGCTCGGCGCCTGGCCGATACATCTGTCATTGCAGGAATACGACAGCTATGGCAGTGGGCTCAACATCAAGGGCAGCTATTATTACGATAAGTATCATGCCCCCATCCCGCTATACGGTAAACGCACCGCTGACGCGATCGAACTCTGTGAAGTTCATGGTGCAGAGGACTATGACCGTGCGCTGGTTCAGGGAACACAAAAGGGTTTTGATACGCACTCCTGCCCGTTTCGCCTGACGCGCAAGGGCGAAGCGCTGACCGGACACTGGCAGCAGGGGGAAAAACGCTATGTCGTTGCACTGAAGCACACCACCTCGCTGGACAATACCAACGAGGGCAGCGTCACTGGCCAGCTGGTTGATATTCCTTTCTGGGGGCAAACCGCGACCCACAGCTTTATTGGCCACTATCAGGCCAGCACGGATGGCATCGCCATCGACAGCATCAGTGTCGTCAATAAAAAAACCGGCAACACTGACCAGACGATTAACCCGCAGCGGCCCCCGTGTCAGTTTGGCTTCTTTATGACGGCGATTTATCAGAATATGGAGAGTGATAACACAGGAAAAATGGTGTGGCTGAACTGCTACAGCGAGAAGGCCGATATCACCGTCGATTACCATTTTGATAGAACCCGACAGCGCTATATCACCACAGAATAGCGGGATCACAGATGGCAAACGCAGGGAGGCGGCGGGCCATCCGTGATATCGCGATTTATTCGGGTGTGCGCGTGTTCTGCAACAGCAGCAGTGAGCAACGCACCACCGGGTACAGTGCCTCACGGCTGACGCCATCACGGGCCTGAACAGAAAGGCCATGCAACACCGTAGCGTAATAGTTTCCCAGACTTTCCGTATCGGTTCCCGCTAACAGTTGCCCAGCCTCTGCCGCCTGCTGCATTCGCTCAACGATCCCCCGGGTGCGACGGGTGCGTTGCTGCATCAGCCATTCACTCAGCAGCGAATGATCTTCACTTAAAGCGCCCGTCGCCGACACCACCATACAGCCCAGCGGCGCCTCAGGGCGGGCATATAAACGGACGGCCTGTTCCAGCATCTCTCTGATGGCCACCTGGATATCAGGGTGCCGCAGGGCGCGTTCAGCAAATCCCCCTTCCTGCTGCTCGTAATGGCCGATAGCTTCACGGAACAGCTGCTCTTTCGAGCCGAACGCTTTATAAATACGTGCCGAGGCGATCCCCAGCGCCGCCACGAGGTCAGACAGGGAAGTGCCTTCATAGCCGTGGCGCCAGAACAGATCCCGGGCCTGAACCAGTGCCATCTGCCGGTCAAATTCTCTTGGTCTGCCCGCCATAATATTTCCAATTAGTCGCGAAAATCAGCACCTATTATCCTGCATATTTTGTAAAAGCCTACTGTAAATCAATCACCTCAAACACAGGAAGATGAACCCTTTGTGCTGCCGCCGCGATCACAGGTTGCCAGAAACAGGCCGCGCCCCTATTGTTTGTTGATTGACAACCAATAGGAAAGTATATGAAAACCCTCAAAGGCCCCAGCCTGCATCTGGCACAGTTCAGCGACGATATTTATCCCTTTAATACCCTCGACAATCTCGCCAACTGGGCACAGGAAAAGGGGTTCAAGGCGTTACAAATTCCCGCCTGGGATAGTCGTCTGTTCGACGTCAATACGGCAGCACAGAGCCAGACTTACTCCGACGATCTGCGGGGACGCCTGGCCGAACGCGGTCTGACGATCAGTGAACTGACCAGCCATATTTTTGGCCAGCTGATGGCCGTTCATCCCGCCTATGACACCCTGTGTGACGGCTTCGCACCGCCCGCGCTGCGCGGTGAACCGTCGGCCCGACAGGCCTGGGCGAAAACACAGTTGCTGGCCACCCTTAAGGCAGCATCGCGTCTGGGCTTAGAAGATGTCGGCACCTTTTCCGGCTCACTGGCCTGGCCCTATATCTTTCCTTTTCCCCAGCGCCCGGCGGGACTGGTGGAGAGTGCCTTTGATGAACTGGCCCGCCGCTGGCGACCCGTGCTGGATGAGGCAGGAGAGCTGGGCGTGAATCTGTGCTTTGAGATTCATCCGGGGGAAGATCTGCACGATGGCATCAGCTTCGAGATGTTTTTACAGCGTACCGGGCACCACCCTCGCTGCAAAATCCTGTTTGATCCCAGCCACTTTGTTCTTCAACAACTGAAGTATCTGGATTTTATCGATATCTATCATCCTTTCATCCGCATGTTTCACGTGAAGGATGCCGAGTTCATACCAACGGGGCGCCAGGGACTCTACGGCGGCTATCAGTCCTGGACCGAGCGCGCCGGGCGTTTTCGTTCGACCGGTGACGGGCAGGTGAACTTCCCTGCCATCTTCTCAAAACTGGCGCAGTACGATTATCCCGGCTGGGCCGCGCTGGAATGGGAGTGCTGTCTGAAGAACAAGCAAGATGGCGCACAGGAAGGGGCCGAATTTATCCGTCGTCACATTATCAACGTGGCCGATACCGTGTTTGATGATTTTGCCGCTGCCCGCGTCAGCCAGACGCAGATAAACACACTGCTGGGAATCGACTGATTATGGAAAAGAAACACCATTATCTGCGGATTGCAGGACGAAAACTGCACTGTGTCACCGAGGGTGAAGGCCCGGCCGTGCTGCTGCTGCCAGGATGGCCGCAAACCTGGTTTGCCTGGCGTGACGTCATGACAACACTGGCACAGCAAGGCTTTACCACGGTGGCCATCGACCCGCCGGGCACCGGAGAGTCTGAGGCACCCGCAGGCGGTTACGACACCGGGAATATCGCGGCAGTGGCCCACCAGCTGATGACACAGCTGGGACACACCCGCTACCAGGCCATCGGCCACGATATCGGTATGTGGGTGGGTTACGCGCTGGCCGCTGATTTTCCCGAGGCGATTGAACGGCTGATCCTGACCGAAGCGGTGATCCCCGGGCTGGCACCCGCCCCGTCAATTTTTGTTGATCCCCAGGAAAATATCTTCCTCTGGCACTTTATGTTTAATCAGCTGGCCGACCTGCCAGAGGCGCTCACCACGGGCCGCGAACGCGCCTATCTCAGTTTTATCTTTGACAAATGGTCATGGCAGCGTCACCGGGTGGCGGCCGATATCTATATCCAGGCCTATAGCGAGCCCGGACGGCTTCAGGCTGGTTTCAGTTATTATCGCGCCATACCTGAAACCGTGCGTCAAAATCAGCGCCGCGCCCTGACACCGCTGCCGATGCCCGTGCTGGCCATTGGCGCAGAACATGCCACCCGTGATGCGCCCTATCTGACGATGCAGCCCGTCGCACCTTACCTGCAAAATGCCATGGTGGAGAACTGCGGCCACTTTATTACCGAAGAGTGCCCTGAGGCATTCTGTCACCTGGTCCTGCCATTTTTACAGGGAATAACCCATGCCGCTGAATAAAGACGTTGCGGCCTGGCTTGCCCGGCAGGTGCCGGCAGAGTCGTTGTCACTGGCGGCACTTCGCCACCAGACCGATCTCAGTCTGATAACGCAGCAGGGCGAAGCCCGCGATGGGCATTATCAGCACAGTTTCACCTTTCCCGCGAGCGACGGGCACGCCATCACCGTACGGGTCTATGTGCCCTGCGCGCTGGAACAGGAGACAGGACGCCCGGCGCTGATCTGGGCTCACGGGGGAGGATGGTGCCTGGGCAGCCTCACGGCGTGGGACCGACCCTGCCGCCTGCTGGCAGAAAACACCGGGTGCGTGGTATTTTCTGTCGACTACCGGCTTGCACCGGAACACCGCTGGCCCGTGCCGTTAAACGATCTCTGGCAGGCGCTGTGCTGGATCAGCGACCATGCCACAGACTGGGATCTGGACAGCACACAGATTGCCGTGGGAGGTGACAGTGCCGGGGGGAATCTTGCGGCAGCGGTATGTCTGATGGCACGGGACCGGGGAGGTCCTGCCATTTATCATCAGCTGTTGCTCTATCCGGCGCTGGATGCCAGCCTGTCACAACCCTCTTATCAGACCTGTGGGCAGGGCTTCGGGCTGACAAAAGAAATGATGGCTTTCTGCTGGCAGCATTATCTTGGCCAGCAGCCGCTGCCGGAAACATCGCTGATTTCCCCCCTGCTCCTGTCATCGGCACGCGGCTTACCAGCGACAACATTGTTACTGTGTGAATACGATCCGTTGAGGGATGAAGGCGAGGCCTTTGCCCGGCGTCTTATCACGGAAGGTGTGAACGTAAACCTCCACTGGCTCGATGGCCTGATCCATGGTGCCATGCACATGACCGACATCACCCCGGAGGCAGAGCGCTGCTATACCCTGTCGCGCTTTATCTGAAGAGATTCAGCGCCCGCGCACGGGCGCTGAAACCTGTCGCCGGATTGCAGCCAGCGTCCGGCGACGTATCAGTCCACTGGCTGCACGGATCAGCAACCAGTAAGGCAGCAGTTTAAGACGGGTACGGGTATCCGGGCAGCCAATAAAGGTTTCAGTACATAACCGCCACGCTTCTCCATCAGGTAACAGGTGAAAATGCAGTACCAGCCGGGCCCCCCCCTTATCCTGAAGCCGTCCGAAGTCAGCCGCATCCTCCAGCGTAATAATCCCCATATCCGGCCGCCAGAAACGCCCGGCCAGACCAAACGACATCAGCTGATCCTGACGTTGCAACAGCGTAAATGTGTGCAAACCAAATTCCGGCTGTGGGTTGATTTGCCTGCCCAGGCGCAGCACCTTCCCCGGTAGCTCCCGCACCGTCATCAGAGCATCAGCGACCCGATCGTTACGCATATCATACTGTTCCACCGCATTAAGGATGGCCTGCGGAGTGGCATAAATCGGCGCGGAGTGGTGTTTTTCGTAGAAGTGAGTCGAGGGTAGGTACGGCGTATAGCAAAGAGACTGCTGTCGGTCCTTTTCACTTACCCATCCCAGAATGGTCATTGCTGCTCCTGATTCACATGGCTGGCTTCCGTGTCGATAGTAGCGTAGTGGCTTTTTTTTCGCATAAAAAAACCGCCGGATAAGCGGCGGTTTTCAAAATACATTTTAGTGATAGCTGATGGTGGTGCCATACAGACTGTTCGCACCCGTCACCCGGGCTATCGCTAACGGTCTTGCCGCAGGTAAGGCAGGCGTTCCCGAGAGCTGAACGTCCAGGGATACCAGCGTGGTGCTGCCGGTAACATAGGTCGTGGCCACCGCAGGTGGAACCGTACTCACTTGCCCTTCAGGAAGTGCTGCCAGGCTGGCACCAGACATCGTGCTCAGGATGACGGCAACAAGGGCGGATTTGCTAAGTTTCATACTATCCCCTTGATGCTCATTCATAGTCATCGCTATTACTGGTAAATCACCGCGGTGCCGTTCAGTTTATTGTCACCGACAGTGGAAGTGATTCGGAATGATTTCGCGCCCGCCTGGTCCGCTTTTGCAGACAGCTGGGATTCCAGTGAAGAGAGGTTAGACGCGCCGCTGGCAGAAATGACACCTACCTGCTGTTGCTGAGCGGGATCGGCATTCACGAGATCAGCGGCAAAACCGGCGAAAGATACGGAAGTCAGTGCGATAGCGGCCAGGGTCATTTTGATGGTTTTCATAATTTTACTCTCAGTTGAATTCGGTTGTTTGATGTTGCCGTCGTTATTAATTAACGATCGATAGGTAAATGTTATGCCTGTTTGTGATCTCCGTCAACATTGTTTTATTAACGATCGCTAATTTAAAAACTAACATCTTGAATTTATTTACAATAAAGTTATATTTTTTTCTTCTTAACGCCAGATCACAGCACATGTAAACGCCGCTCGACAGCGGGGTTTAATGTTTTTATACTGATTGATAATTAAATGACCGAGCGGGATTGCGTAAGTGAGGAATGATGAATACTGAGCAGGACGCAGGCATCAGAAAAGGCCGGGGACGGCCAAAAACGTTTGACCGGGAAGCCGCGCTGGATAAAGCGCTGGAACTGTTCTGGCGCCATGGCTACGAAGGCACGTCACTGGCAGATCTGGTGGAAGCCACGGGTGCGAAAGCGCCAACGCTGTATGCGGAATTTACCAATAAAGAAGGGATGTTCCGTGCCGCTGTCGATCGCTATACAGAGAAGTTTGCCCGCCAGAGTGAAGCGGCGCTGAGCTGCCCGGAAAGCTGTGTTGCGAGCGGTATAGAGAACTATTTCCGTTCAACGGCTGCCTGTTTCACCGACGGTAAAAAACCCGGAGGCTGCTTCTTTATCTGCACCTCCAGCACCCTGTCAGCGGATTCGTCGGAAGTGGCCGAAATGCTGCGCGACCGGCACAGCAATCAGGAACAGCATCTGCTGGCGTTTTTGCAGGCGCGGCAGGCGGCCGGAGAGCTTGACCCGAACACCCGCGTCAGTGCGCTGGCGGCGTATCTCTGCTGTTTGTTGCAGGGGATGTCGGTACGTGCGCGTGAGGGTGCGACGCGCGCGGAACTGGATCAGTTGATTGATACATTGATGTTGCAGTGGCCGCTGTTAAGTAAACTGGGCTGCTGAAAGCGGAAGGGATCACCCCCTTCCGTTTTTGCCTGATATTTTCAGCGCGTGGGACGTTCCAGCCCCAGATGCCCGCGTAACGTATCTGACTGATACTCGTCACGGAACACGCCTCTTTCCTGTAATAACGGCACCACCTCGTTGAAGAAGGCATCTGACGCGCCCGGCACCCAGGGCGGCATCACCACAAATCCATCGACTGCCCGTTGCTGATACCAGAGCGCGATCCGCTCCGCCAGCGCAGAGGCTGTACCGGCAACGGTAAACCCCGATCCGGCAATCCAGCGGGTAAACTGCCGCACTGTCATGCCCTGCGCACGTGCCTGATTCAGCATTGGCGCAAAACGCTCACGTCGTGCCAGTGTATCGGCAATGTCCGGCATCGGGCCGTCGAGATCGTGCTGCGCCCAGTCATAGTTCATGGTGTTCGACAGGTGCGTCAGCGTTGCCAGCGGATGATGCAGACGCGTCAGCTCGGCGAGTAACTCATCGGCTTCTTTCTGCGTACGCCCAATCACCGGTTGCAACCCCGGCAGGATCTTCAGGCTGTCCGCCGCACGTCCCTGCGCCACCACCAGCGCCTTTAACTGCGCGTAATACGCCTGGGCCGAGGCCAGATCCGGTTTCTCAGCGGCAAAGACGGCATCGGCTTCGCGTGCTGCCAGCGCCATAAACGGTCCGGAACCGCCCGCCTGGAAGGTGACCGGATGCCCCTGTGGCGGGCGTGACAGATTCAGCGGCCCACGGCTGGTAAACCAGGGTGTCTCAATGCCTGCATAGCGAATACATTCGCCGCGTGCATATACTCCGCTTTCACGATCCGCCACGATGGCATCGTCGGCCCAGCTGTCCCACAGGGTACGCACCGCCTGAATAAACGCAGCGGCTTTCTGATAACGCTGATCGTGGCTTAACAGTGTCTGACCGTAGTTTGCGGCTTCTGCATCGCTGGTTGAGGTCACTACATTCCAGCCGGCACGTCCCCCCGTGAGGTGATCAAGGGTTGCCAGCGTGCGCGCGGCGGCAAACGGCTGGATCACTGAGCTGGATATCGTCCCGGCCAGCCCGATTTTCTCCGTGACCGCCCCCAGAGCGGAAAGCACCGTAAACGGCTCCGGTCGCTCGGTCACCCGATAGCGCACGGCATCGGTGACACTGTCACCATACACATCATCAATCGACAGCTTGTCGGCCATAAAAATCAGGTCAAACTTCGCCGCTTCCGCCTTTAATGCCAGCGATTTCAGTACGTGCCAGTCCGTCGGGCTGGGCCGTTCCGCGCCCGGCATACGCCATCCTGAATAGTGACAACCGGTGGCATCAAGAAACAGGGCAAGATGCAGAGACATACAGGTTATCCTTTTGCCGGCTGATGGCTGACGCTGAGATCGCTGTCGAACCACTTCTCAGAAATTTTCTTCAGCGTACCGTCTGCGCGCAGCTCGCCCAGCGCCTGGTCCACTTTAGCCTTCAGCGCGCTGCCCCGCTCATCTTTGCGGAACGGCAGCGCCACCTGTTTCTCACCAAAGGTTTCTCCCACCACCTTCAGCGGCAAATGTTTGCGCTTAATCTGCCCCAGCAGGATCACCTGGCCGGAGACGAACGCATCCACTTTCCCCTGCGCCACGCTGCTGACAATCACGTCCATCCCCTCAAAAGTCACCAGCTTAATCTGGTTCTGCGGGTCAAACTCCTTCAGCACCTTCGCATAGTTAGAACCGAGTTCTGCCGCCACAGTTTTGCCTTTCATATCACTCAGGCCATGGATCGTGGTGTTATTTTCACTGACCGCCAGTGCCGCAGCGGAGTAGTAATACGGGACGCTGTAATCATACTTTTTCCGGCGCTCCGGGGTATCCGCAAAGTTACCGACCGTATCGACCTTACCGGTTTCCAGCGATCCCAGCACACCGACCCAGTCAGAGGTCACCCACTCCACTTTATAGTGAATTTTATCGGCCACCGCCTGCAAAATATCCGCGCTAAACCCCTGAACTTCACCGTCCTGCACAAAGTAGTGCGGGTAACCGTCCGGCGTGGCCCCCACGCGTAAAACAGGCTGTTCGCTTGCTGAGTCAGATGGCTTGTCGCAACCGCTCAGCAGCGACAAAACGCAGGCCATCAGCGCTATTTTTTTCCCTTTCATTGTTCTGTTTTCCCGATTAATCAGACTTTATAAGGTTTGCCGATATAGCGTTCCAGCTGTCGCTGGAGTGCACTCAGCACAATGGTCAGTGCCCAGTACACCAGGCCCACCGCGAAGTAGGCTTCAAAAAACTTCAGTGACTCTGTAGCGATTAACTTCCCCCCCGCCAGCAGCTCACTGACACCCAGTGTGAACGCCAGCGAGGAGTTTTTGATCAGGCCAATCCAGATATTGCCCGCACCGGGGATAGCATTGCGGCATGCCTGGGGCAGCACAATACGCCGCGCCGCCTGGATGTGACCCAGCCCGGAGGCCAGTGAGGCTTCCCACTGTCCTTCGTCCACTGAATCAATTGCCGCTCGGAACACTTCCGCCAGATAGGCCGCACTGTTGAGGCTCAGGCCGAGGATCACCGCGTGAATAGCATCGAGGTTGTTCATTAACGGAAACACCTGCGGCAAGCCAAAGTAGATCATCAGCAGTTGCACCAGCACCGGCGTACCGCGAAAGAAAGAGATATACACATGAGCAAAGGCCGCCAGCGGGCGTGCTGCCCGCAACAGCAAGGCCACGCCCAGCCCCAGCACGGTGGCCAGCACAATGGAAAGCAGCGAAATGGTCAGTGTGACCGGCAGGTACTGAAGGATCTGGGGGATAATGCCCAGCATGTAAGCCACATCAAAATGCATCGATAACCTCCCTGTCGCGTTCAGGCAACATCATGAAGAAAATGCCGGGCGCGACCGCCGGTAGTGATGTCGAACAGCTCGGCGGGTGGGCCCTGTTCAATAATCCGGCCCTGATCCATAAAGAACAGGCGGCTGGAAATATCGCGGGCGAAATGCATCTCGTGGGTGACAATCAGCATAGTAAAATCCCGTTCAGCCAGCGCAGCAATCAGGTTAAGAATATCGCGGCGTAACTCCGGGTCGAGCGAAGAGGTGGGTTCATCCAGCAGTAAGACTTCGGGTTCCAGACTCAGCGCACGGGCAATGCCCACCCGCTGCTGCTGACCGCCGGACAGCGTTGCGGGATAAGCAGCGGCCTTGTGCGCCAGCCCCACGCTGGTCAGCAGTGCCATTCCACGCTCTGCGGCATCCGCACGCGAATAGCCGAGCCCGTAGATCAGCACTTCAGTGATGTTCTCTAACGCCGTTTTATTACGGAACAGGTTGTAATGCTGGAACACCATCGCGCTCTGCCGGCGAAAAAGGCGGGTATCACTGCGGCTGAGCCGACGGGAATCAACGGACATATCGCCAATCGTCAGTTGCCCGCTGTCGGGTTTCACCAGCAGATTAAGGCTGCGTAACAGGGTGGATTTGCCGGAACCGGAAGGACCGATAATCGAAATCACCTCACCCCGTTCAACGGTAAAATGAATATCATTAAGTGCATGATAGTGCTGAAAGGTTTTGTTTAATCCGCTAACCGATATCATCGTCGCCCCGGGTAAATATTGACATCCGGGCAGTGTAACGTTGCAGAAATGAGGAAACGAATGCTTAAAAAATATAAGCTTAGCAGGGAATAGTCAGAGGGAAAAAAGGCCGGTTGCCCGGCCTTCTGTCAATATCAGTTGTTAACCGGGATCACCGCGCCTTTGTATTTGGTACGGATCCAGTCCTGAATCGCTTTCGAATGCAGCACGGTCACCAGCGCTTTCACATCCGGCTTGTTCTCATCACCACGGTGCACAGTAATGATGTTCGCATATGGGTTATTCTCACCGCTTTCAACGGCAATCGGGCCTTTCACCGGGTCAAGACCCGCATCAATCGCATAGTTGGCGTTGATCACCACCGCATCACCTTCATCATTGTTGTACATCTGCGGCAGCAGTGCGCCTTCAACATTGGCGAGGAACTTCAGGTGTTTCGGGTTTTCCACGATATCACTGATACGCGCATCAATTTTACTGACGCCCGGTTTCAGTTTGATCACACCGGCTTTCTCGAAGATAGACAGGATACGGCCTTCTTCAGCCACCGCATCACGCATGATAACTTTGCCGTTCTGCGGCAGATCTTTCAGCGATTTGTACTTCTTCGAGTAAATGCCAATTGGCTCAATGTGGATAGCGCCAGCGCTGACGAAATCGTAAGTTTTATCCCCGGCGTGATCTTTCAGCACGCTGTTCAGGTAAGGGATATGCTGGAAATAGTTAGCATCGATATCCCGGCTGGCCAGCGCAGTGTTCGGCAGAATGTAGTCCTGGAATGGTTTGATTTCCAGATCAATGCCCTGCTTCGCCAGAATCGGTTTCGCCTGCTCAAGGATCTCAGCGTGCGGGACGTTTGATGCGCCAACGGTCAGCGTATCGGCCCAGGCACTCAGACTCAGTGCGCCCAGAGTGGCCGCAGCCAGCAGCGTCAGTGTTTTTTTCATTTTGTTTTTCCTAAAAAGTTAACGTTTGTCGAGCCGTGCCGTGAGCACATCACCTAAGAACTGGATGATAAAGACAATCACCAGAATCATTGCCGTCGCCACCAGCGTCACATCGCCGTGGTTACGTTGAAAACCTTCCAGATACGCCAGATTACCGAGTCCACCCGCACCAATCACGCCAGCCATCGCGCTGTAGCTCACCAGCGCAATGAGAGTGACCGTGATACCGGATACCAGTGCCGGAGAGGATTCCGGCAGCAGCACGCGGAAGATCAGGGTACTGAGACGTGCGCCCATCGAACGCGAGGCTTCAATCACGCCTTTGTCCACCTCACGCAGGCCAATTTCCACCAGGCGCGCATAGAACGGCGCCGCGCCAACGATCAGGGCAGGCAGCGCGGCATCCGCGCCGAGAATGGTGCCGATCAGCGTTTTGGTAAACGGAATCAACAACACGATTAAAATGATGAACGGAATGGAGCGGAACACGTTGACCAGAACCGAGATCACCGAATAAATCGCGCGGTTCTGGAACAGTCCGCCACGGGCGGTCAGGAACAGCGCCAGGCCGAGCACAATACCGAACACAAAGGTCGCCACGCCGGACAGCGCGGTCATATACAGCGTCTCACCGGTGGCGGCCCAGAGCTGATCCAGTTTCAAATGCGGGAACAGATTCTCAAACATGGCTGACGACCTCGGTAGTAATGGCATAAGTATGTAAATCGTCGAGAATGTTCGACAGCTGGGCAGGCGTAGCAGGGACCTGCAACCAGAGTTCGCCAAAGGTACCGTGAGTGGTCTGGGTCATTTTTCCATGCAGAATATTGAAGGGTAAGGCGTACTTCAGCGTCAGCTCACCGACAATCGGCTGGCGGGTGCTTGCGCCGACAAACGTCAGTCTGAGCACCGCCCCCTCAGCCGCATTGATCAGTTCCGGGTTAAACGGGGTATCTGCACTGCTGTATTCCGCCGTCTGCTTAACAAACATGCGGGTAATCGGCTGCCGGGGATGGGTAAACACCGACAGCACTTCACCTTCTTCAACGATTTTACCGTCTTCCATCACTGCGACGTGGTGACAGATTTTGCGCACCACGTGCATTTCATGGGTGATCAGTACGATGGTCAGTTTCAACTGACGGTTAATATCCAGCAGCAGATCGAGAATGGCATCGGTAGTTTGCGGATCGAGCGCAGAGGTTGCTTCATCACACAGCAGCACATCCGGGCTGTTGGCCAGCGCACGAGCAATACCCACACGCTGTTTCTGCCCGCCACTGAGCTGCGCAGGATAAACCTGCTCTTTACCGGTCAGCCCCACCAGCGCGATCAGTTCCTGCACCCGGCGCTGGATCACCGCTTTTGGTGCCCCGGCAATTTGCAGGGAGAAGGCGATATTTTCGCTAACGGTGCGTGACCACAGCAGGTTGAAGTGCTGGAAAACCATGCTGATTTTCAGACGGGCCTGACGCAGGGCTTCACCGCTGGCCAGCGCGATGTCCTGCCCGGCGATAATCACGCTGCCGGAAGTCGGTTTTTCCAGCCCGTTAAGCAAACGGATCAGGGTACTTTTTCCTGCCCCGCTGTAGCCGATAATGCCGTAAATCTGCCCCTGTTCAACCTGCAGGCTGACATCATTAACGGCGGTCACCGGGCCTGATTTGGCGTTAAATATTTTTGAAACGTTGCGCAAAACTATCATCTGATGCCTGTTTTCTGCCGTCGTACCAGCGAAAAACGCTGATTAATTAAACTGATTATTATGCGTACATTATTGGTAGCACTAATTGCCAAACGATAGTAATCAGGCCGGGATTTATTGGAAACGATTGAAATGACATGGCTTATAGCTAAATGAAATAAGAAGGGTGAGGTAGTGGCGGATAAAACCACGAAAGCAGAGATATTTTTCCGGCTGGAGTCGCCTGATGAACCCGTGGACTTCACGTCCTCACCGACATGGCGTTACCACTGGAATGAACAGTCAAGGGGCGTGCGAAACTGCAGAAAGGCGATAATCCGAGGGGATCTTTTAGTCGTCATCCGTGGCATTGAGCACCAGGCCAACGGCTTTCGCCTGGGCCAGGCTGAGTTTGAGCTGCTGTTCGATTTTTTGCACGGACACACCTGTTTCAATCGCGGTTGAAAGGGCAACAGCGCGACAGATTTGAGTTTTGGTCATTGGATAATGTGCTGTTTTTTTGTCATGTCGAAAGCCCCGTTGTTCAGGACCTGATTCCAGTTCTGATAAGAACGGCTCTCAAGGCCGTTATCAGTTACAGTTACAGTTACAGTTACCCTCTCGTCTGGAAAACAGCTGACACCATGCGCCTTTCCCTGCGTCATTACCTCCACGCCCGTCTCCGGTTACTGATAGCCATTGTGGCCGGGCTGGTCTGTTTCGTCGCCTTACCGGCTTCACTGGGCATCCTGCAACGACTGCTGATCGGCTGGAATGTTCTGGCCTTGCTGTATCTGTTTTTCCTGTGGAGTCTGATGCTGCGCACTGCGCCGAAAAATATTCCACATATCGCCAGAACCCAGGATGAAAGTGCCACGCTGGTACTGAGTCTGGTCACGCTCGCCTGTCTGATCAGCATCATGGCGATTCTGATGGAGCTGACGTCGCTGAAAGATCTCAGCGGAACACCGCGTGCACTCCATATGCTGCTGACGGCCAGCACGCTGATCCTCTCCTGGGCGCTGCTTCCCAGCGCCTTTGCAATGCATTACGCCCATCACCACTATCTGCACCGCACGCCGGACGTCACGCCGATGATCTTCCCGGAAAAGCCCGACGAACCGGGATACTGGGATTTTCTCTATTTCTCTTTCACCCTGGCCGTCGCCTCGCAAACCGCCGATGTGGCAACGGGCACCACCGACATGCGCCAGATTGCCCTGCTCCAGTCGGTGATCTCGTTTGTCTTTAATCTGGCTATTCTGGGGCTGTCAGTGAATGTCGCGGTGGGGTTGTTAAGTTAGGTAACACAGGCAAAACTTCTGCCTCCGGGAGGAGGCAGAATGACATTACAACACGCTGGCCAGGAACTCGCGCAGGCGCGGATGCTGGGGGTTATCCAGCAACGCGCGGGCATCACCGCTTTCCACCACCTGGCCGTTATCCATAAACACGATATTGTCGGCCACCTCGCGGGCAAAGCCGATTTCATGGGTCACCACCACCATCGTGATACCGGAATGCGCCAGCTGTTTCATCACCTGCAATACCTCGCCGACCAGCTCCGGGTCCAGCGCCGAGGTCGGTTCATCAAACAGCATCACTTCCGGTTCCATCGCCAGCGCGCGGGCTATCGCCACACGCTGCTGTTGACCACCGGATAACTCGCGTGGCCAGGCCTGTGCACGGTGCGCCAGCCCGACCTGTTCCAGCAGCTTCAGCGCACGCGCTTCCACCACTGGCCGTTTTTCGCGACGGATACGCAACGGGGCATCGCTGATATTTTGCAGCACGGTGCGGTGCGGAAACAGATTGAACTGCTGGAACACCATACCAATGCGCTGGCGCTGCACGGCAACGAGCTTTTCAGGCAACTCCACCAGATGCTGCCCCCGGCGACGGTAGCCCACCAGCGACTCACCGACGTGAATGGTCCCGGCATCCAGCTTCTCCAGATGGTTAATACAGCGCAGCAGTGTTGATTTACCCGAGCCGGACGGCCCGAGGATCACCGTCACCGATCCGGCTGCAATATCCATATTGATATCCCGCAGCACCGTTTTCCCGGAGAACTGCTTGTGAATGCCGCGCAGGCGGATCGGTTCACTCATGACTGCGCCTCCTGTTGTTCAACGGCTTTGCGGAACCAGCGTTTTTTCACCGGCGCATTCCCCCGGCTGAACCACACTTCCACATAATGCTGCCCCACCGACAGCACCGAAGTCATTAGCAGATACCAGCCGGTCGCCACCAGCAGCAGCGGGATCACTTCATAGGTGCGCTGATAGATAATCTGTGCCGAATAGAGCACATCCTGCAGCGCAATCACCGATACCACAGCGGTGGTTTTCAACTGACCGATCACCTCATTACCCGCCGGGGGCAGAATAGTGCGCATCGCCTGCGGCAACACGGTCTGACGAAAAATCTGACCAGGGCGGTAGCCCAGCGCTTTGGCGGCTTCCAGCTGGCCGGGATTCACACTCTGGATACCGGCGCGGATGATTTCAGCCGCATAAGCAGACTGGTGCATCACCAGCGCAATCACCGCCGCACTGAACGGGCTGATGACTTCGTTGGTGCTGGCGCTCCACAGCGTGCCCAGATATGGCAGAGAGAGCGTCAGCTTCGGATAGAGCGCGGCAATGTTGTACCAGAGGAACAGCTGCACCAGCATCGGTACTGCGCGGAAAAACCAGGTATACGCCCAGCTGACACCCACCAGCACCGGGTTGGCTGACAGACGCATCAGCGCCAGCAGCGTGCCCCCGGCAAACCCGAACAGCACGGAGATCACCGTCAGTTTGAGGGTCATCAGCACGCCATTGAGGATCGACGCTTCCGTCAGGTTCTGCGCCACCACGTCCCATTCAAAACGCGGGTTGCTGACCACAGACGAGCCCATCAGCGCCACCAGCAGCAGCACGATCAGCGCGCTGAACCAGCGCCCGTAATGACGATGCCCGACAATACGCAGCCCGGCGCCGGGGTCGTCAGGCCGCTGACTCATTTCGCGATCTCTTCATTCAGACCGGCGGCTTTTACCGCACCGAAGCCGATTTCCCATTTATCGAGGATCTGCTGGTAAGTACCATCTTTGATCAGCGAGTTCAGCGCCGCCTGAATTGGCTTCTCCAGCGGTGAGCCTTTCGGCAACGCCATCGACACAATGGTGTCTTCGATAGTGATCTCACCCGCCAGCGCCAGTGCTTTCACCTGGCTGGCCTGATAGCGCAGGCCTTCATACGGCCCGAAGAACATCGGTACACGGCCACTCATCACTGCCTGTACGCCAGCCGGACGGTCAGGGAAGACAGGAATGGTGATGGCTGGTTTTTTATCGGCGATGCAGGCATCGCTGGCGGTTTGCAGGCGGGTGATCTGAGAAGTGCCCGCCCCTGCGCCAACGGTTTTACCGCACAGTTCAGCGAAGGTGTTGAACGGCCCCAGTTCAGCGTCTTTACGCGAGATCAGCGCCAGCTTCGATGCATTGTAATAACCGACAAAATCCACCTGCTGCAGACGCTTTTTGTTGGCATCAATATTCGAGGCGGCCAGATCGTAACGGCCGGATTTCAGACCCGGAATGATATTGTCGAACCCGCCGGTATCACGCCAGTGCACGGCAATCCCCAAGCGATCGGCCACCGCACTGACGATATCAATTTCGCGCCCCGCGAGGGTCTTGTTATCCGCCTGGTAGAAGGTGGTGGGCGGCGTATTCGGGTTGGTACCCGCCACGATATACCCTTTTTTCAGGATATCTTCCGGCAGCTGGGCATGTAACGTTGCATCAGCCTTCGGTTTGACGCTGGCGGTAAACGCCACGTCCTGGTCAGCCGCCAGTGCAGAAGTGAGCGGCGCCAGGGCCAGCAGAGCAGCGGTCAGGGCAGAAAGTTTCATCAGTTATTCCTTCTCAGTCGCCAGCGCGGGGACGGCGGCAAAATTTTCATCAAACGGCGGCAACCCGAGGTTTTCACGCAGGGTGCGGTACTGGTATTCGGTACGGAACAGGCCACGGCGCTGTAACTCAGGCACCACCAGCTCAACAAACAGTTCCAGCTGGTTTGGCAGCACGGCAGGCATAATGTTGAAGCCATCGGCCCCTTCCTGCTCCAGCCACAGCTGGAAATCATCGGCGATATCCTGCGCCGTTCCGACGATCACGCGGTGTCCACGGGAGCCCGCGGCCACGGCAGCCAGCTGGCGCAGAGTCAGGTTCTCGCGTGCGGCCAGCTCAGTCAGCAGCTTCACACGGCTCTGCCCCCCTTCCGTACCGCCAATTTCCGGTACCGGGCCGTCCAGCGGGTAAGCGATCATATCCACACCAAAGCGCGCTGACAGTTGCTCAATACCGTTATCGATGTCGACCAGCTCATTCAGCTGGTTCCAGGTTTCCTGCGCTTCTGCGCGGGTACGACCCACAATCGGCATCACGCCCGGCAGGATCAGCAGATGGTCAGGATGACGCCCGGCCTCACGTACAAACTGTTTCTGGCTGCGGTAAAAAGCCTGGCCCTCTTCCAGCGAGGCGGCGGCAGTAAACACCACTTCGGCGGTTTCCGCGGCCAGCTTCTGGCCTGCCGGGGAAGAACCGGCCTCAATGATCACCGGGCGCCCCTGCGGCGAACGGGCAATATTCAGCGGTCCCTGCACCTGGAAGTACTTGCCGTTGTGATTAGCGGCATGGATTTTCGCTTCGTCGGAGTAACGGCCGCTCTCTTTTTCACGCACGATAGCGCCCTCTTCCCAGCCGTTCCACAGCTTGAAAGTGACATCGAGAAATTCGCGTGCCATATCATAGCGTTCCGCATGGGATGGCAGATCTTCACGGCTGAAGTTACGCGCAGCATCAATAGAAAACGAGGTCACCACGTTCCACGCGCCGCGACCCCGGCTGATGTGATCCACCGAGGAGAGCGCACGCGCGAGGTGAAACGGCTGGTCAAAAGTGGTTGAAGCCGTGGCTGCCAGGCCAATGTGTTGCGTCTGCACGGCCAGCGCAGAAAGCAGCGTCAGAGGTTCCAGACGGGACATGGTAGACGGCAGACGATGTACGCTGGTGGCCAGCGCATCGCCGACGAAGAACATATCAAACTTACCCTCTTCACCCTTTTTGGCGATCCAGGTAAACCAGTCAACATCAGTGGGTGAACCGCTGGCACCTTCCGCACGCCAGCCGCCCACATGGTGGCCCAGCGCCTGAACAAACAGACCAAGGCGCAGCTGACGTGACGACGTTTTTTGCACAGACATGGGAGATCCTTTTCGTTATTGGCTAATCAGAAAAATAAGACGGTGTAATGCAGCAGCATCCTGCAGACGGGCATCGTTAATGATGCTCTGCGCCTGGGGTGCAGGCAGTGCGGCAAGACTGCGCTGTAATTTGGCCTGCACATCGGTATAAGCGGCGGCAGTGGTGCGACGGGTGACGCAGTGGCTCAGGGTACTACCATCGCGCAACCACAGCGTGACGCGGTGAAAACGCCGATCCGGGTCCAGTTCATCGGCCGGTGCCGTCAGGTCTGGCTGACGTGTCACCCGCGCGGCCAGTGCCGCGATAGCCGATTTCACCGGGGCTTCGCTGTAGTGTTCCAGCGCTACGCTGCCGTTAATCAATGCATCGGCGATGACGTATTCAAGACTGAAGCGCGCTTCCACGCCGTTTTTTGGCGCAATAATATTGGGGGCTGTATCTGCGCCTGGCGGGAAACTGACCTCAATACGTTCGATGTCGTCCGGGCTGGCGTCCTGCCCGGCAGCAAGCCGCTGTTCGCGCAGGACAAACGCTGCTTCGGCGGCGCTGTGAGTGCCGCCGCAGGTCGGATAACGTTTAAACTCCAGACCCGGTTCCACGATGCGCCACGGCTGACCCCAGCCGCTGAGCAAGGCCTGCGGTTGTTCCACACCAAAACCCAGCGCCTGCAGGAAGCTTTCCAGTACACCGTTGCTCTGCGCACGGAACCCGGCCTGCGCCAGCAGTGCGCTGTTAACGGCACTGCGTGCGGCCAGCCCGGCGTGCAGGGGTTTGGCGGCTGAACCGAACTGGCTGCGCAGCCCCGATGCCTGCGTTGCCGCCAGACCGAGGGCAACCTGGGTTTCTTCCTGGCTGAGCGCCAGCAGACGGCAGGCAGCTCCCGCAGCGGCAATCGTGCCCAGGGTGGCGGTGCTGTGGAATCCTGCGGAATAGTGACGCGTACCGATGGCTTTTCCCAGGCGGCCAGCCAGCTCAACGCCGACAATATAGGCATCGAGGAACCCGTCTGCGCTGACCGTTCCTCTCTCTTTGCTCAGTGCCAGCAGCGTGGAGAGCACGACCGTGGTGGGATGACCGCGAAAGTTCGCATGATAATCATCGAAATCCAGCGAGTGGCTCATATAGCCGAGCTGTAAGGCAAGATTCTCGACGGAATGCTCAGCCGGGTAAACGCGGAAGATCGCATCCAGTCCGCTGTCGATAACGCTGCCATGCAGTACAGGAAACAGACAGGCGAAATAATCCGTTACCCCGTCACGGGCATTGCTACGTTCAGGTTCGCCAGGATGGAGGCTGAAAATGGTCTGCGCCAGCAGCGGGGTAAGCGACATGTTCAAAAGACACCTTTTTTAATAAGGTATTGACATAAATCAATACGTTATAAGTTAGTGTTATTTTCTTCGCTTAGAACGCCGCCAGCCAATAACCAACGGTTATAGGACATTCCAAAATAAACTAAGGAAAAACGTTATGAACAGTATCTTTTTCATAACATCCTGTTTCTACCCCTTGGGGGATGACCTGGGTTGATCGCGATATCAGCGACTGTGCGGCCTGAGCGAAAAACGCATTGACCTTGCGAGGTAACACGCTAAGGTGATTCTTATATCAACAGCCCAACAGCAGGAATGTTCCTGAAGGAGTGACAGATGGCGACAGAATACGCAACCCTCGCCGGAGGCTGCTTCTGGTGTACCGAAGCGGTGTTTAAACAGATTAACGGCGTGGAGTCACTGGAGAGCGGTTACATTGGCGGTCATACCGAGAATCCGACATATAAACTGGTCTGCAATGGCGATACCGGACATGCGGAAGCGATCCGCATTGCCTTTGACCCGGAAAAAGTCAGCTATGGCGACCTGCTGGATATCAGCTTCGCCACGCACGATCCCACTCAGTTGAACCGCCAGGGCAACGATATAGGTACCCAGTACCGTTCGGCTATTTTCCCGAACAGCGTCAGCCAGGCAGAAGAAGCCAAAGCGGCCATCGCTCGTGCGCAGGCTGAGCACACTGATCCGGTGGTAACCACCATCGAAGCCGATGCCACCTGGTATCCGGCCGAAGACTATCACCAGGATTACTGGGCAGGTGAAGGCCAGGAAAATCGTTACTGCCTGGCGGTGATCCCACCTAAGCTACAAAAACTGCGTAAGCGTTTTGCGGCAAAAACCGTCACGGGTTAACTATCCCCCCGCGCCAGCGGATGCAGGGCTGGCGCGGCGTATTGAGATTGCCGCCGTTATCATCCCCATCACAGACAGTACCGCCAGCAGCCACATGACCCATTGATAGCCCTGAACCGCCCCGCCCGCCTGATACAGACGCGTCGCCACTGCGAGGCCCAGCGCCCCCCCCAGGTTATGCAGCGTCCATGAGATCCCGATCCCCTGCCCGTGCTGTGACGGAGGCAATGCGCCCAGCGCAGCGGCAACAGAAGGCCCAAGGATCGCGCCCCATCCCATGCCCATCAGAACAAAAGCCGTTATCACCCAATACACCGACTGCGTGCTGCTGAAAGTGCTCTGCAACAGTGCGGATGCCGCCAGCAGCGTGAATCCGCTTGCCATAATCGGCCAGGGCCCGAGGCGATCGCCCAGCCTGCCTGCCAGCGGAGAAACCAGCGCCATCACCAGCGTAACTGGCAACAGCATCAGACCAAGCTGCGCGTCATTTAATGCATAAAGCTCAATCAGCCTGAATGGCATCAACATAAATGCCACACAGTAAAAAATCGCCAGCAATACGGATAATCCACAAGCCCGGCGAAATGTCTTCTCCCGCAGCACGCTGAAATCGATCAGCGGCTGTTGCGTGCGCCGTTCCACCCGCACAAAAGCGGCCAGCAACAGGATGGCGATGCCCAGCGTCACCAGTGAAGGCAGACTCAGCCAGCCCCAGCGCGCGACAAAACTTGCCCAGAGCAGCAACGGCACCAGTCCACTTACCATCAGCAACCAGCCGGGGTAATCCAGCCGCAGGTGACGACGCACGGAATGCCCCGGGATATTGCCGACGCAAAGCGCAAAGCTGAGCAGAATAAAGGGCACATTCAACAGAAAGATGGAACGCCAGCCAAACTGACTGACCAGCAGCCCTCCTGCCACCGGCCCCAGCGCGAGGCCCACGCCGTTGGCCGCAAACAGCAGTCCCAGCGCCCTGCCCCGCTGTGATGCCGGCATCACCTCCACCAGGATCGCGGCTGTCGCGGTATACAGCACGGCACAGCCTGCCCCCTGCAACAGACGAAAGAGATTAAGTATCGCCAGATCGGATGACAGTCCGGCACCCAGCGACGCCAGACCAAATCCGATTATGCCGGTATACAGCACCTGCCGCTGTCCGAAATGCTCGGCGAGGCGGGCGGTGAGAACCATGCAGCAACAGAGCGCCATGACAAACAGGGTCATCGCCCACTGGACTGCATCCACACCCACGGAAAACTGCCGCTGCAGCGCAGGCAGCGCGGTGTTGACGATGGTGAAATCAATGCAACCGAGAAAACTGGCCAGGCAGATACCGGCCTGTAAACGGAACAACTGTGACGGGTTTGTCATAGCAAAAGATGCCTCAAATCAGAATGCCACCAGCGTGACACGATTTAATGTCTTCATTTACGCGATTATTTCGCCATACTGACGAATTAATATCGCCAGTCAGGTGTGCGTATGATTAACAGCGACAGACTTAACAGTATCCGTGCCTTCGTTCAGGCCGCCCAGGCGGGTGGCTTCAGCCTGGCGGCTGAACAGCTTGGCCAGTCCCGTTCCACCGTCGGTAAGGCCGTCGCGCGGCTGGAATCCCGCTTGCAGGTAAAGCTGTTTCAGCGCACTACGCGTTCACTTTCCCTCACCAGCGAAGGTCAGCGTTTTTATGAGGACTGTCTGCAGATTCTGGCCAGCCTGGATGCGGCAGAGAACCGCCTGGCGCAGCACGCCCGTGAACCTGCCGGGCGACTGCGGGTCAGTGCCCCTCCCCTGTTTGGTGAGAAATGGGTGCTACCGGTGTTAATGCCGCTGACACAGCGCTGGAATGCACTGGCACTCGATATGCAGTTCTCCACCCAACGTATTGACCTCGCGGCTGAAGGCGTCGACCTGGCGATCCGTATTGGCGATCCGGGCCGGCATGCCGATTTGACGGCGCGTCATCTGGGGTCACAGCCGTTGCTACTGTGCGCCTCTCCGGCTCTGGTAGGTAAGGTTCTGCAGATAAACAATCTGGATGACCTCAGCGCTTACCCGCACCTGACGCTACTCGAACAGGAGCGTTCTCAGCCGTGGTTACTGAAGAATCAGCAAGATGAACTACTGCACTGGCCGCCCGCTGAACGGCTGCGTCTCAGTACCATGAGTGCCGTGTATGCTGCCTGTAAAGCAGGACAGGGTATTGCCCAATTGCCGCACTGGCTGGTGAATGACGATATACGCGACGGGCGGCTGGTTGAGATCCTGCCGCAGAGCCGGGGCAGCAGCCTGCCGATCTATGCGGTATGGCTGAAAACGCCGGCGATGCCACAGCGACTGCGCTACGCCATTGATGCCCTGCTGGCCGCCTTTCCTCATTAATGGCTACCAGGAGTAATGCCGCCCGCTGGTAATGCTAAGCAGAATATGTCGTTCGTCTGTATTTTGCATGGGTGGTAACGTCGGAGGATTCCATCAAGAGGAGAAACCTGTGAATCAACCCCTTCAGCGTCCTGTTGCTGTCGTGACTGGCGGCACCAGTGGTATAGGGCTGGCGATAGTCAGAGAACTGGCGGTGAGTCATCTGGTGTATGCGGTTGGCCGTTCAGCCTCTGCACTGGCCGCACTGGAACAGTATGAACACGTGGAAGCGGTCAGTCTGGATTTGCTGGATAATGATGCAGTCCTGAAATTTGTCTCTCGTCTACCTGCGCTGGATGTCCTGATACACTCAGCCGCGATTTCCGAACGGCTCACCGTTGAACAGGCAACCCCTGCATTGTGGCAGAAACAGTTCGCCATCAACCTTTTTGCGCCAGCCGAGCTGACACGCCTGGCATTACCTGCCCTGCGTCAGCAGCAGGGCCAGGTTATCTTCATTAATTCCGGTTCAGGCACGCTGGCACTTGCCGGACATGCCGTCTATTCCGCCAGTAAATTTGCTCTCAATGCGCTGGCTCATGCGCTGCGCACGGAAGAGAGTCAATACGGCGTTCGGGTCTCAACGGTTTCTCCGGGCCCAACGGATACCCCGATGAATCGCACCAGCCGCGAACGTGCCGGCGACTTCGCTGCCATCGACCCACTCGCCTACAGCACGCCAGAATCAGTGGCTGCCGCAGTGCGACTGGTGGTGAATGCTACTGAGGATACGCAGATTACCGATGTGGCGGTTCGTCCACGTCGTGACAGTGCCCACCGTTAACCGAGGAGGACAGTATGCAACCGGCTTTTTTTTTCACACTGAAACGGCATATCCGCTTCAGTTACTGGAACGAGCTGTGCGAATAATCCGCTGACTGAACCCGGCCGGACATTGCTTCCTGTTATCTGACAGGGAGCAGTGCTGGCTGGTTTCTTCATCTTCCCCTCCCCCTGCCCTGACTCTTTTTTGCCTCCCCCTTTATCATTGAAATCAACATAACCTGCAATGCACGTATTGTGACGTCTGATAACGACAGGATTCAGGGATTCAGGGATTCAGGGATTCAGGGATTCAGGGATTCAGGGATTCAGGGATTCAGGGATTCAGGCAGATTTTTTCCGGGCACGCTGGGTATTACCAGCATCTCAGCATCTCAGCATCTCAGCATCTCAGCATCTCAGCATCTCAGCATCTCAGCATCTCAGCATCTCAGCATCTCAGCATCTCAGCATCTCAGCATACTCAACCAAGGCAGAGTAATGATGTCAACGAAATGATTGCAGGATTGCAGGATTGCAGGATTGCAGGATTGCAGGATTGCAGGATTATTTTGAACGGATATCAGGGCAGGGGAAACATAAAACTATCCATCTCAAGGTGAGCTAATCACATCATCCTGGGATTCCATAATCCTGAAATCCTATGATTCACACACTGCGTGTTACAGCCTTTAATTCCGTTAAGTGGTTCGTTCGCAGTACTGTCAAACTCCTCACGGTGAAACCGAGAAGCGCGATTCCCATAAGGCTTCACATTAAGAGCGATAATAAAGAAAAAGCACTCAGGGGAGAAATTTATCGCTGAGATAATGATGCACGCAGTCATCATTACAGATGATTAGCCGTTCAGGCTGACGTCATAGCCTACAAGCCCGATGGATAATGCCAGCATATAACCCTATGATTACATGATTACATGATTACATGATTACATGATTACATGATTACATGATTACATGATTACATGATTACATGATTATCGAATGTCAGGATATTGTTTACAACTGGTTATTACGATATTCTGGCATCTCAGAATCCTAAGATTTTAATATCATAGAATCCTGGGATTACATAATCCTGAGATTCCAGCCTGAAACCTGCAGGAGTGCGTCATGGCGACAAAAATCATCTCTTTCCTGAACGGGAAGGGCGGGGTAGGGAAGACCACAACGTCCATCAATATTGCCACGTGTCTTGCGCGCAAAGGGCACCGTGTTGTCATGGTCGATACCGATCCTCAGGGCAGCATCAGCAACTGGTACGACGAAACAAAATGCAAATTTGATCTTGCAGAAGCCGCCTCAGAAAAAGAAGTCTATACCGTCCGTAAGCAGCTGAAGGATTACGACTACGTCGTTATCGATGGTGCAGCCGCCATCACTGCAATTTCCTCCGCAGCTGTTATGGTCAGTGACCTGGTACTGATCCCGGTAACACCTTCCCCCCTCGATTTTGCCGCCTGTGGCGCTATCCTGGCCGTGGTCGAGGCAAGGGAGAATCTGCAACCGGTGATAGCACGCTTCCTGATCACCAAAAAAGTGGCCTCTACACGCATGCTGGAAGTGCTGAAAGAGTCGATCGAGGATACGGGGGTTCCAGCTCTCAGAACAGCCACAACGCAGCGCCAGGTTTATATCCGCACGATGCTGGATGGCGGGACCGTATTTGATACCACCGACGGCAATGCGAAAGGGGAGATTGAAGTGATGACGAATGAGATCCTGGAGTTACTGGCATGAAAATGAAACTCGGACAGCACCGTCAGCTGGCGCCTGCACTGGATGCTGTCAGCAAACCTGTCGGCGGAACAGTGAAAAAACTGCAGACGAACATCGATGAAGAGTTGCACCGTCGCTTCAAAACAACCTGTTTCCTGCAGGGGCGTGAAATGAAAGATGTCCTGACTGAGCTTATTGAGGGCTGGCTGCCTGAGAACGAAGCCAGATAGCAGACATCCTCATCCCCTGATCATGCAAACGATCCTTTCTGGCTACGATTACCGATAGTAAAACGGATCGCCTGAAAGGATCCTGCTTCAAAAAAAGATCCCATAGTGTTTGTTTTTCTTTTTATAGTTTAGATCTTTCTCTTTTAGGGCCCGATTTCATTTTGATAATCAACAGATTACAGAGCAATATGTGGAGTGATTTCCTGCGCCAGGTGGAGTGATTTTATGCTCTATGTGGAGTGATTTCCTGTTATATGTAGAGTTTTTTCCTGTTGATAACTTTCTGATTTATCAGAATATTATTATGTGGAAAAATTTCCTGTTGATAACTCTTTCCCCGATCCTGTCTGACGATCCCTCGGCTCTCATGCTTTCATCCTCCTTCTTTCCGCTAATATGTGGATAAATTTTCTGTTCCCGTGCCATAAAAAGTGACTGTGTCACATTAACGCAGACGCTGATGCCAGACAACAATACGACAGCATGAGATAGTTATTCAGTGCAGCCAATAAGTTAACCGTCATCGTTACCGGAAACGTGGAAGGATTTTCTGATCATCAGATTGAGCATCCCTTATGTGGAAGAATTTTATGTTTGCGGGTGTTCAGCCCTCTGAAAACTAAAAGTGGAATGATTTTCTGTTGCTCAGCGGATAGGTGACCATGTCACTTTATTCGTATATGTGGAAAGATTTTATGCAGCTCGCCACAAGCGACACATCGGTGAATGAAACGTGGAAAGATTTCCTGTGATACGTGGAGTGATTTTCTGCAAAAGGCCGTTTACACGGCTGAGTAGATCACTAACATCAACGGCAGGGAAGGGCGATAATGTCTTATGTGGAAAGATTTTATGATGGCTTTATCTATAACCATATGAAAATTAATAATAAAAAATACTTTGGAACATCTATGCTGCAAAAAACGTCTGAATCCGGAGTTTGTCTACAAGAGAAGTTACCTGTGTGGAAAGATTTTCTGTTCCTGTTGGGGGGCTAATGTGGAGTCTTTTTCTGTTGGAAACTGAATGAAGAACGATCCTTTGGGTGGGATAAATGATCCATGCGAGTGCATATGTGGAAGTATTTTATGTTTGAATATGACGGTGCGCCGTTTAACTTACTGATTTAAAATAGGTAATAACTGTTATTTTTCACTTTACCTCAATAATTTTTGTGTGGAATACTTTGCTGAACATTCCACAAAGGGATCCTGCTACATGGAGCTGAACAAACTGACCGTTGTGCAAGGTAATGATCTCCTTGAAGGGGCTTACAGCGTCACGCTTGATGAAATGCGTTTGCTGAACCTTGCACTGGCACAGATCGACAGCAGGAAGCCCCAGCCCGATGCGCTGTACCGCCTTTTTCCTCATGATTATCAACGTATCTACGGCCTTAACCCAACCAGCAGCCATCGCCAGTTGCGGGAAGCAGCCGAGAGCCTGATGAAAAAACCGGTCACCATCTACCTGCCCGATCGTAAAACGGGCAAGATGCGTACCGTTCAGCTATCGTGGTTTTCTCGTCTTGAATACGTGAGCAGCGATGAGCAGAGTGCTGTCGTTCTCCGCTTTGGGCAGGATGTCGCTCCCTATCTCTATGAGTTGAAAGAGTCCTTTACCAAGCTGAATTTTGCCAATATTGCCAAGCTCGACACGTCATTTTCCGTGCGGCTTTACGGCTGGCTGATCAAAGCGAAAAACCTCTATGGACGAAAAAGCAGTAAGGCGATTGAGGTGACGCTGGCACTGGACTGGATGCGGGAAAAGGCCGGATTACAGGGGAAATACGAGGACTATCGCGACTTCCGCCAGAAATTGCTTGAGCCGACGCTGGCGCGAATCAATGCCAATACGGATATTTCCGTGATCTGGGAGCCGATCAAAAAAGGTCGTACAGTCGTATCGATTAAATTTTCCTATGTGGATGAATCCACTCCGGAAGCCAGTAAGCCGCTGCGGCCGAAATTTCCCCGTCGCCCGCGTGCAGTGGTGGGATCGGAGCTTGAAGGTGACTGGGCACGGCGTTGCATCACTATCATGGAACAATACCGCAATCGTCTGACAACGTACGATCAGAGCGAGAAAGTTCCACTGACGGACGTCAGGAAACTGGCGGGGTGGTACAAGATTATCGGTGATAAAATCAGCCATAAGCGAGTGATGAGCGAAGTGACTGAACGTGCCAAAAAACCTCAGTAAAATCAGTTTGTTTCCTTTTTAAGGATGGAAGTTTTGCAGGGGTTAAACGAAGTTACTCACCGTATTATCCCCCGTTTCTGTGGATAAAATTTCGTAGCCAGCGGTGGGGCTTCGTTTGAAAACAGATTCGGTAGATGCATTTCCTCACGTAAGAAACCTCACTGCCTCATATTTACTCCATTCAACGTTCCTCTTCTGGTCTGCAGCGAGTCGGTATTCCGCAGGAAAAAATTGTTCGCTTTGAGGCTATTGAAGATCCTCAGGGAGGCATAGGTTGTGCCTCATCCTATTCTAAGGATGAATTTTACCGGGTTGAATTTGCCCTCTCCAACAGTTATCTGGTGAACCGGCCCTATTACGGCAGGCATCATTGCCGGACGTGACAGAAAATTTCTCCACATTAAGCGTATTTTCGCCGTTGACGGGAACCTTCCTGATGTGGAAAGAAAAAAAACTTATTGAATAATAAGGCTTTTCAGCCGTGTGACTCACACTTGTTTACTGGCCGAGAGCTTCTACCGTGATAAATGCGGCGCGCAGGCTTTCAGCCGTTACCGGAACGGGCAGGGCATGAATCGACTCTGCCGGGCGCAGTGTGTGTGCAATCACCTGGTCAATCTCCGTGTGGTTATTGATGTCAACACCCAGCGCTGCCAGTGTGGTGGGCAGATTAAACTGCTGGTAGGCGGCAATCAGCTGTCGGGCGGTATCGATCTGCGATAACAGTACACACTGCACCAGGATGCCGTAGGCCACTTTTGTGCCGTGCAGATAACGTACAGTCTGAGGCAGGATCGTCAGACCATTGTGGACTGCGTGCGCCGCAGCAATGCGCGTGTAGCGCTCCCCCAGCCCACCGACCATCCCACCGCCCGCGATAATGGCATCAATAACATCACGGAAATTCTGGCTTAATACGCCATTGCGCTGATCCTCCAGCGCAGCTGCGCTCTGGTTTAGCAGAACATCACGCAGCGTGGCCGCCGTGTCGATCCCCAGCCGTACCGTCAACGGCAGGGTATCTGGCTGCGGGGCCAGTACCACCGCTTCATACCATTTCGCCAGCGTGTCGCCAATCCCGGCCAGCAGATATTCCACCGGAGCGCGTAGCACTATTTCAGGTTCCACCAGCACCAGATGGTTGGCATCGTTGAATACTTCATAATGCGATGCCTGACCGGCGCTGATGTACCAGACAGAGAGTGGCGTCCAGGCCGCGCATGTCGCGGCAATGGTGGGAATGGCCACACAGGGCACATCCAGCCGCCGGGCCAGCGCTTTGGCGGTGTCCAGCAGGGCACCTCCACCGACACCGATCACCACCTGGCGATCTTCACCGGCAGCCTGTGCCAGCGCGATGAGATCCGGATCGGTACAGTGCCCGCCAAACGGCAGGTGACGTGCACCCGGCAGAGAGAAACTTTCGGGTAAAAAGGGGTGTGTCGCGGCAATGGCACGTTCACCATAGATCCAGACGGCGCGGGAAAGCTGTTCCTGATGATAAAAATCGTCCAGACGCAGCAGGGCACCAGGATGAGAATAGTAATTGGCCGGGCCGACCACGACCTGAATATCGGTATTGTTCATAAAAAGTCCTTTGTTTCTTTCTATCCTGGGGCTGTGGCCGGTGTGAGGCTAATACTTTTTTTATAGCTTTATATTCTTTTTACTTCTTTGTCAGTGGGTTGGCTGCTGTGAAAAAGTGACAGGCCGGGCCGTCAGCGACTGCGGCCACTAAAAACGATACGTCACTTTTCTTATTCCGCTACAGGGATTTTTACATGAAACCACTTATTCCTTTACTGGCACTCTGGGTTGCCAGCGTTTTACCGGTTCACGCCGCCACGCTGGTTCCGGTACCTGAAAAAATTGCCAGCCATAATGGCCCGGTACGTATTGCGGTGATCCGCAATCTGGGGTCGGACGATAACACGACTCAGTTCGTCCAGGGCGCAACCCAGCAGGCGAAAGCGCTGGGGTTTAAAGTCAGTACCTTTTTAAGTAACGGTGACGATGCCCGTTTTCAGGACTTCGTGAATCAGGCCATCAGCCAAAAATATGACGGTATTATTTTGTCTCAGGGGCGCGCACCTTATTCCAGTGCCCTGATTAAACGCATTGCCGACAGCGGTATTGCCGTGTCGGTATTTGATACGGCGGTTGATGGCGAGATCCCGGGTGCCACCGTAACCCAGCAGGACGATGCCTCGCTGACCACGCTCTCCTTTGGCCAGCTGATCAAGGACCATAACGGCAAAGCCAACATTATCAAGCTGTGGGTGGCGGGCTTCCCGCCGATGGAACGTCGCCAGGCAGCCTATAAAGCGTTGCTGCAGGCGAACCCGGGTATTCATGAGCTCGAGTCAGTGGGTGCCGTCTCGTCCGATGTACAGGGCGATACCGCTAACAAAGTGGGCGCCTTACTGGCCAAATATCCCAAAGGGAAAGTGGATGCGATCTGGGGAACCTGGGATGCTTTCACACAGGGTGCAGTCAAAGCGTTAAAAGAGAACGGACGTACCGAGATCAAAGTTTACAGTATCGATGTCTCTAATCAGGATTTGCAACTGATGCGTGAAGCCGGCAGCCCGTGGAAAGTCACTGCGGCGGTGGATCCCAAGTTGATCGGCGCCACAAACGTGCGTCTGATCGCACTCAAACTGGCGGGTGAAGTGACACCTGCGACCTATGACTTCAAAGCCACTGTGATCCCACAGGCGCTGCTGGTCAGCCAGCCAGGTCCGGTAAATGTGGCGGGTCTGAGCAAGGTGATCCCGGGCTGGGGCCAGACGGAAGATTTTATCGCGCCGTGGTTCGCCACGCTGGAAGCGAAGTACAAAAAATAAGGAGTGGCAGATGAGTAACGCGCTTCCCGTGCCGGAATACAGCCGCAATATGCGGCTGATCGGCCACAGCGATCAGGGTGGACGCCCTGATGGTGTCCAGCTGATGGTCCATCGTGGCTATGCCTATATCGGCCATATGGTGTCACAGGGTTTCTCGGTGGTTGATGTCCGTGATGCCAAAAATCCCCGTACGGTGGCGTATATTCCCGCGCCGCCAGGCACCTGGAATGTGCATCTTCAGGCTCATGACGACCTGTTATTGGTGATTAACGCCCGCGATCTGTTTGCTGACGTCCGTTTTGCCGATGAAAAGGTGTACTACACCCGTTCGGTTGGTGAAACGGTCAGCGATGTGAAGGACAAAGGCTGGAGTGCCGGGCTGCGCATTTTCGATATCTCCACCCCTGACAAACCCCGTGAGATCAGTTTCCTCTCCCTTAACGGCATCGGTATTCACCGTATCTGGTACGTGGGTGGCCGCTGGGCCTATGTCTCGGCACTGATTGACGGCTTCAGTGATTATATTTTCCTGACCATTGATCTGGCCGATCCGCGTAAACCGGAAGTGGCCGGGCGCTGGTGGTTGCCGGGCATGAACACGGCTGCCGGAGAGATGCCGGACTGGGAAGAGGGCAGGCGCTACGCCCTGCACCATGCCATCATCAGCGGGGATGTGGCCTACGGCAGCTGGCGTGACGGCGGGCTGACGCTGCTGGATGTCAGTGACCGGTCAGAACCTAAGCTGATCAGTCACCGTAACTGGAGCCCGCCGTTTGGGGGCGGGACGCATACCGCGCTGCCGCTGCCGGACCGGGATCTGCTGGTGGTGCTGGATGAGGCGGTACTGGACAATCAGGAGGATGGTGAAAAGCACATCTGGCTGTTTGATATTCGCGATAAAGCCAATCCGGTCAGCATCTCTACCTTCCCGCAGCCTGACGAACGGGACTATGTGGCAAAAGGGGCGCATTTTGGCCCGCATAATCTGCATGAGAACCGTCCCGGCAGCTTTATCAGTTCGACTCTGATTTTTGCCACCTGGCAGAATGCTGGTGTCCGGGCCTTCGATATCAGCAACCCTTACCGCCCGGTGGAAACCGGTGCGCTGGTGCCTGCTGCACCGGATCGGATGATGGATACCCGTCCCGGCCGTCCGCAGGTGATTCAGTCCTGCGACGTTTTTGTTGATGCTCAGGGGGTTATTTACAGTACCGATTATAACGGCGGGCTGTCGATTATTGAATATCTTGGGTAATGACTGAACCCTCGCTGAAGGCGCCGATCCCGGCGCCTTTTTTATTGTCACGCCATCGGGATACTCTGCTTATGATGCTGCTATTTAAATTGTTATGATATAACATACATATTATCTCACTCGTCATATTCAGGATCACACGGCCGATGCAGCGCATACCCTTAACCATCCTCAATGGATTCCTCGGCGCAGGGAAAACAACCCTGCTGAAAAGCCTGCTGTTGCAGGCGCACCGGCAGCATCTGTTGGTCAGTGTGATCGTCAATGATATGAGCGAGCTGGATATCGACGGTGTGCTGATTGCCAATACGGAAATTGTCGGACGTGAAAAACACAATTTCATCACCGTGTCGGCCGACAGCATCAGCAGCCCCGGCGGCATAGCAAAACTGGCCACCGCGCTGGATGAGCTGATTGCACAGAACCGGCCGGACCATCTCTTTCTGGAGACCTCAGGCAGCAGCCACCCGCTGCCGCTGATTAAGCTGTTGCGCCACCATCCTCATGTCAGGTTGCAGGGGCTGCTCTCCCTGATGGATGCCGTGATGCTGGAAAATGATTATGCCGGGGGGAGTACGCTGCTTCCCCGCTGGCAGGAGAATGTCCGTCAGCAGCGGCGGGGGGTTGAGGATCTGTTGGCCGAACAGTTGCTGTTTTGCAGCCAGTTATTGCTGACCAAAGTCGACCGTCTGCCCACCGACAGCGTGATAAATATTGCCCGCACGCTCCATACAATCAATCCCGGCGTGGCCATTGTGGCCCTCCCCTGGGGCAACATTGAGCTGGACGATGTGCTGGCGATGCCCGACTACGATTTTCAGCGGGTCGCCACACTGATTGAGGAGCTGGAAGTGGCGATTGAGCATCCGGCAGACCACCAGTCGTACGATATTGAATCGCGGGTGATCCACGACGAACGTCCTTTCCACCCGCAGCGCCTGTGGGATACCTGGCAGCAGCATCTGGGTGAGGGCATTCATCGTAGTAAAGGCTTTTTCTGGCTGCCTGGCCGTGACGATCTCGCGCTGCTGTGGAATCAGGCCTCTGGCAGTATCAGCCTGGAGTTTATCAGCTACTGGAAAGCCGGCGTGCTGGCACATAAAGACAATCGTCTGAATGACGAGGAGCGCCATATTTTACAACAGCAGCTGGAAGCGATGCCCGGACGTTTTGGCGACCGTCGTTGCAGCCTGACGGTGATCGGGCAGCGCCATCAGCTGGATGATTTTTGCCAGGCGCTGCGACGTTGTTTTCTGACGGAAGAGGAAATTGACTGGTGGCAGTCCGGGGGAGAATTTATCGATCCCTGGCCACAGCGGGTAGGGCGGTTGAAGAGCTAAAGATCAGCGTTAGATTTATTCCACAGCGCCCCTACTTGCCTGAAAGGTGCTGTGAAACGTCATCAATTGCACTGACTACCCTGGCAGAATTCTCCTGAATCTGAACGATAATCCCCCCGGCCTCCTGCACCAGCGAAAGTCCCTCGTTGGCACTGACAAGGTTTTTGATAATATTATTCTGTGCCTGCACGGCTATTGCCTGATTTGTCTCAAGCACGCTGGCTATCTCCAGGCTGGCTTTATTCATGTTAGCGGCCAGCAAGCGGACTTCATTCGCCACCACAGCAAAACTGCGCCCATGCTCTCCGGCTCTGGCGGCCTCTACAGCAGCATTTAGTGCCAGAAGATTCGTCTGTTCAGATATCCGGCTGATCGTCTTAATCAAATTCCCGATGCGGAATGATTCGCTATTTAGACAGGAAATGTTCTCAGAAACGCTGTTGAGTCCTGCCACTACGGTATTCACCTTGCCCGATGTTTTTTCTATAATATCGACGCCTGCCAGTGTGTTTTTACTGCTTTCCTGTGCGGCGTTATAGGCATGATTTGCGGCCTTTCTCTCCTGTAACTGTTTAAGGACCTGAGGGGTGACGTCGGTCGCAAATTTGACAATTTCATTCAGATTTTTTTCTTCATCAAATACTGGATTATAGGTTGCCCGCAGCCATACGGCACGCCCTTGCTTGTCCGAACGCTGGAACTGTCCTGAGACAAAATTTCCTGCGCGCAGCTGCTTCCAGAAATCCTCATACTCACGGCTGTGCTTAACCTCTGGTAAGCAGAAGATACTGTGATGCTGACCAATAACCTCGCCAGCGCTGTAGCCCATGGTTTTGAGGAAATTGCCGTTGACTCTTTTAACGTTGCCCTCCAGGTCAAAAGCAATGACCGCCATAGAACGTTGTATGGCGTTTGTCATTGCACGTTGCTCCTGGGCATCGGCAATCCGTTGGGTAATATCAGATGCAAGCTTGACTATTTTTATCGTTTTCCCCCGGTCGTTGAGGACAGGAACATAATGAGCTTCAAGCCAGACCGGCTGACCGCTCTTCGTCAGTCTGAGGAACTTATCGCTGAAGCTCTCACCTGCAGCAAGGCGTTTCCAGAACCGGTCATAGTCAGGAGAAAGCAATGTTGATTGGGCACAAAAAATACGATGATGCATGCCAGCCACATCGTTCAGTGAGTAACCCATCTTTTCGAGAAACAGGGTATTTGCTGTTATCACCTTACCTTCAGGGGTGAACTCAATCATGGCGATGGCGATGGCGTTGGCAAGCGATGAAAGCGTGCTTCGTTCTCATGACGGCCGCGAGAACAGCCTGTTAAAGAATTTAAAAAGGTTCTTAGCAGCGTACCGGCTTCAAAGGGTGGCAACTCATGTGCGCACCGTTTAGTTGCGCACAGGGAGTAATTAATCAGGTTACATTTATATAGCTCGCAAGTATATAGCGCGCTATAAATATAGTTACTGTGAGTGTATCTTCATATCAGGAGGCCGAGTTACCCGTACCAGCGGGTGTGAACTGCCATCTGATCTAATAATTTAAAACTTAAAGGGAGGCGTGTTTCTTTGTCCTGTGCGCCATGCCCTTTTTCACAACCACTGCTTTGCCTCGCCTCATCCCAACAATGAGCGCAAGCAAAATTATTGCTATGGAAGCCCAGCCCCAGGCACCCGGTTTTTGATGGATGATGAAAACAGAGCTAATTGTTCCAAATACAGGGATCAGCAGTGACAACGGCGCCACTCGGGATGCCGGATATTCACGCAGCAGCAGATTCCATCCCCAATAGCAGAAATGGGTGGCTGCATACACCTGGAATGTCAGAGAAAAGACTTCCACGCTACGCATACCAGGCAAGAGAGCGTAGAACGGGGCGGTCCCGTGCCACCACCATGTCATCACCAGGAGAGGGATGGGGGAAAAAATGCTTGCCCATACAACGAAAGCGAATATCTCTTTGACTTTGGATAGCTTGATGATGATATTGCCAACACTCCAGGCTACCGCACTGATCATCACCAGAATAAAACCGATTGTCGTGGATTTTCCCGGGCTTTCCATCAGTATGCAGACCAACCCGATTGCAGCCAAAAAAAGGCCGATCAGTTGTGGCCATGTCAGACTTTCACGAAACAACAACACACCCCAGCCAAGTGTAAAAAACGCGCTAAATTGTATTAGCAGAGCTGCACTACCGGGCGGCACCCCCATTGAAATACCCAGATTGATCAATGCCCACATGGCTGCGCCGAAGATCAATCCATATGCAACCAGCCAGCGCAGTGCAACCTGGGGGCGTTTAATAAAAAACACCAGCGGAAATGCGGTAAATGAAAATCGTATAGCGGTCAAAAGCAACGGATCAATTCTGGCCAGCCCAAGTTTGGTTATTGGGAAGTTGATCCCCCATATTGCCGTGACCAATATGGCAAGGATAATGTGTTTTCTGTGCATGACTGGCGACCCTTATTCTCGAATTATGAAAGACTTCCTTTAATATCCGACAAAGATGCCATCGACCGGTGTGGCCTGCTTTCTTTTTTAGGTCGATTATGTTTAAAATTGGGCCATGCAAACCGATCCCTGTGATGTATACGAAGACACGCCTCTCGATCTGGTGGTGACGAAGAAGGACTACGCTGATGGCGAACTGTTCCCCAGGCATAGCCATCTGAGGGGACAGTTCGCTTATGCTGCCTGCGGTGTCATCACCGTCGAAACTGAACGGGGTAACTGGGCCGTCCCACCACTCAGAGCAATCTGGGTGCCTGCGGGTATGCCCCATGCCATGCACATGCGCGGGCCTGTGACTATGTTGAATACCTATATTCGTCCGGACGCTGCGCAACGCCTGGGTTTTCCCCTTCATTGCCAGGTTTTTGGTGTATCTCCACTGGTCAGGCAACTTCTTGAAAACGCTGTTGACGTACCGGCTCTCTTTCCTGCCAGCGGGCGTGATGGTTACCTGTTGGGGCTGCTGCTCCATGAGATCGCCAGACTACCCCCGTTATCGCTTAACGCTCCTATGCCTGATGAACCGCGTCTTGCCCGTGCGTGCAATGTGTTTTTGAATGCACCTTCTTTGGAAATGGGGATTGACGATATGGCAGAATGCTCTGGTATGAGTCGGCGTACATTCACGCGGCAGTTCCGCCTGCATACGGGAATAAGTTTCATCGAGTGGCGACAGCAGGCTTGTCTTCTGGCTGCTGTGGTTCGTTTAGGGAACGGGGAGTCCATCACGCGCGTTGCCCTGGAGCTTGGATATAGCAGCCCTGGCGCTTTCTCGACGGTCTTCAAAAGTGTGTTGGGTGAGAACCCAAGTCGATACTTTTTCTGATCATGTAAAACAAAGGAATGAAGTAGATGAAAATCGTTGAGTTATTGCAGTGTGGCCGACGTTTTCGGACTTTCAACGTCGTCGATGATTTTAACCGTGAAGCTCTGGCTATCGACATTGACCTGAATATCCCGGCGCAGCGGGTCGTGCGGGTGCTGGACAGAATAGTAGCAAACCGTGGATATCCACTGAAGATGCGGATGGATAACGGGCCGGAACTGATATCACTGGCACAATGGGCTGAAGAGCGTGGCGTGATGCTGGGATTTATCAAGCCGGGTAAGCCAACACAGAACGCGTTTATAGAACGGTTTGCTCGAACGTACCGGACCGGAATACTGGATTTTTATCTGTTGAGAACACTGAATGAAGCACGGAAAATAACGGAACGCTGGCAGACTGAGTACAACAGTGAGCTACCTCATGAGTCCCTGAATAACCTGACGCCGCAAGAATACCGTCTGATGGCTGAGAAACAGGAAATCTCAAAAAGTGCCCGGAACTAAAGCTGTGATACTTTCAGTAGCAGCATGGGTTTCATTCACGATGTTCAAACGATATAAATCTCGCTGATAAAATCATTCATCACACACAAATAGCCATCACCCCAAAAACCTGTCAGTATACATTCCATATATGTTTCGTATAGGTGCCATATGGGAATCGTCAAAATTTCCGACCTGATGCATGAGAACCTGCGCATTGCCAGCCAGGCGATGAGTCGTTCGATCAATTCACAGGCGGAGCACTGGTTAAAAATCGGCATGCTGGCCGAGCTCTATCCCACGCTCACGCATCATGAACTGGCCAGAGCGCTGGTGCAGGCAGAGCTGGATGGGGGGATGGAGATGGCCCGTATTCTCAATGGCGACGTGAAAACAGAAAAGGCGGTCTGAAAACGATGGTAACTCTCCACTCTGCTGATGAAATCGAACGTGCACGCGCAGCGGGCCATGCCGCGGCACAGGTCCTGGCAATGATCGTTCCCTTTGTGCAGGCCGGTGTGACGACCGATGAACTGGATCGGCGCTGTCATGACTATATTGTCAATGAACTGGGCATCATCCCGGCGAATATTGGCTATCACGGCTACACCCGCACCCTGTGTACCTCCGTGAATCACGTGGTGTGCCACGGCATCCCGGATAACAAGGCGTTGCAGGAAGGGGACATCGTGAATATTGATGTTGCGGTAATCAAAGATGGCTGGTTTGGTGATACCAGCCGCATGGTGTTTGTCGGAAAACCTTCAGAACAGGCGCGGCTGCTGGTTGAAGTGACTTACCAGTCACTGCTGGCGGGGATCCGGGCGGTACGTCCGGGTGCCCGGCTGGGAGATGTCGGTGCTGCCATCCAGCAGGTGGCGGAAAAAGCCGGTTTCTCGGTGGTGAGGGACTACTGCGGGCACGGTATTGGTCAGGTTTATCACGATACGCCAGATGTGCTGCACTACGGCACGGCAGGGCGCGGGATGCGACTAAAGCCGGGAATGATTTTTACCATTGAACCGATGATTAATGCTGGAAAGGAAGAGACCGATGTACTGTCCGATGACTGGACGGTGGTGACGCTGGATGGTTCGTTGTCCGCACAGTGGGAACACACGATTGCGGTGACGGAAACGGGGTTTGATTTACTGACGCCGTGGCCGGATGGCACGGGGCAGTACCCGGCGGTGTAAACAACAGGGTGAAGCTTCTTCACCCTGTTTTACAACAAGCACTGATAGCTGCCTTTTAAACTATCTATTTTTATTGGTTTTTTTCTTGGCCATAAAAAAATTACAATACAGCTGATTAGTAGTATGGAAATGCTTGTTAAAAACCATCTATCGGGAGAAAGTATAAATGAAAGTAAACAAACGAAAATGACATATAACTCAATAAAAAAATAATCAATAAGTGATTTTATGAAAAAGTTATTTTTGAGCATTTTTGTTTTCTGCTTTTTGGAAGATAAAGCGCGAAATTAAGTATGATACTACACTTGATATTACCAACAGTAGAATAAAAAACGAATCAAAGTCGCTCTCAGAGCTAAAAATGTTTGTTGTTTTGGCAATGCGGTAAATTATATCAGATGGAAAGAATTTAAAGATAAGAATGAGGGCAGTGGTGATGACCACTATGAATGTGATTAGCAAGGTTAGTGTGAAAAAATCCATTTCTTCAAAGTACAAACTCCTGTATTGTAATTTCCGCATATAATACTACATCTGATAGAAAAGGAAATCTATTATGTGATTAGCATCACATCTTAAAGTTAAAATGGAATCGGAACGAAGCGCAGCGCTGGCTCTGGATAAGGCTGCAGAAGCTTTCAGAACGGGTAGTACTCAAGTTCTTAATGATGTTAGAGGTGGATTTGAGAGGGCAACCTGGTACGGTTCATGCCTGTTTGACAGATATAATGATGTATGTTCTGAACTCAATAATGAGAATAAAAGGTTTTTCTTATCTATTTCTGAAGTTTATAAAAGAAATGATGTGATATTAGATATGGTAAAAATATATTTGAACTATGAATTGGACAAAGTTGATGGGAAAAACAATCTTATTCAAGAGTTAGATGGAAAAATACTACGCGTAAAAATTATGGAGGATTTATTTTGTCTAAATGGATATCAAAGAAGCTGAGTTTTGTCTTTATTTTCATGTTATTTACCATTGCTTTTTTTGAACTATTTTTTAGATTTATTCCAATAGATATCGCTGATAAGTTTGCATCTTATTCAAATCCTTTTTACATCTTTAGTAATCTTAGTGTCATTGTCGTCGCGCTTATATTGATATCTTTAGCCGCAACAATATTTCTACATTCGATAATATTTCGAAAAAACAATAAGTGATATAAGGGTGAAACTTCTTCACCCTGTTTTGCTATACGCAGCTTACGCGGCGGGCACGAAAGGTTCGCCCAGCGTCAGCATCAGGCGGTTGGCCCAGGCGAAGAACGCGGTGGACTGCACCAGATCGAGTAACTCCAGTTCGCTCAGCCCCTGGGCGCGCAAGGTCTCCAGCTGTGCCAGACGGGGTGTCGGCGGCGTGGCTGAGAGGGACGCGGCAAGGTCGATGATCGCCAGCCAGCGGTCATCCTGATCGGCCGCCAGCGGCTGGCCCGGCGCGATATCAATAAAACGCTGCACGTCTTCCGGCTGTTTCGAGAGTTGTCCCGCCTTACGCGCATGAACAGAGGCGCAGAAGATGCAGCCGTTGACTTTACTGGCCACCGTTGCAGCCAGCTCACGCTCTTTGCGCGGCAGTCCGGCTGCTGTATAAAAAATCCCTTTATCCGTCAGCGTGCGCTGTTCCAGCAGCGGCAGGTTACGTGCCAGCAGGCGGAAGTAATCAGACTCTGAGTGACCGAATTTTGCCAGCGTGGCCTGCTCGACCGCATTAAATTCCGCCAGAGGTTTGGCGGCCAGCCACGGTTCCCAGCCCAGCTCATCACGGGTAAAGCGCACGGGCGCCTGCTGGCCACTCAGCGTGTGCGGTTCGGTGCGCCAGACGGCGGCCGGAGTCCGCTCGACAGTGCCTGCGGCCACATCTTCGCCACCCAGCAGGCGCAGGCCGCGTAATAGACGGCTCTGGAAACTCACAAACGCCACCAGCTGTGACAGCGTCACGATAGCGGCGGCTGACCATCCTGCCTGCTCCAGCTCGCGCAGATGCTCAGGCTCAGCGGCTGCGGGTTTAAATGTCAGCCGCTCCGCGTGAGCCAGTGCGCTTTGCCACTTTGTTTCCGGCTGCGCCCCGGCCTGGCGTGCGGCGTAATGCTCTGCCAGGCGTGATTCGCCGTGCCAGTGGGCCACCTGCTGGGCAATCGCCAGCCGTGCGATCAGGGGGAAGTCATCGCCGTTGTGTACAGAGAACAACACCTCGTAGCTGCCCTGAGTATGTTCAGTGGCGGCATCACGCGTCTGGCGTGCGGCGGCCAGTGCACTTTCCGGGGCGATCCCGGCCAGCTGTTGCAGTAAATCAATGGACTGTGTCATACGGTTTCCTTGTGGGAGAAGGCGGTAACAGGGGCGCGCCAGCCAAGCGCCGGGGCGACGTCAGTGGCCAGCAGCTCAATGGAGGTCAGGATCTGCTCGTGCTGTGGATCGATCGAATGCACCTGGAACGACACGTCAGTGACACGGGCCAGGGCGGTGTCGCGCTGCAGGGATGTGACCACCTGTTGCGGCGTACCGAGATGCACATCGAAGGCGGCAATATAATCGTCCAGCGTATTCCCCGGCACCACATGGCCCGCTGCACGATGTTGCATAGCCTGTGCCGTCAGGCCTGGCAGTGCCAGGCGGCGTGCTTCTGCCCCGTCGCGACTGACGAAAGCCGTACGCGAGGCAAGAATGCGGGGAATCGTCCCTGCGGGGAGCGCCGCGAGATAGGCATCGATCATCGGGTTCTGTATCTCATCCAGCGGCAGAAGAGGGGTGCCGACAGGCCGCGGCTGCGTGCGCGACAGCATCAGGCCATGCCCGGCTGCACCGGCGCGGGCGGCACCCGCCACGGAGAAGGTCGCCTGCCAGATGCGTTCTGCCAGCTGTGGTGCGGCCGGGTAGAGGCGGTTGTCGTCATGGCCCAGGGTATCACCGCCCCAGGCCTGTAGCAGGGTGTTCAGCCCGGTATTAAAGGCGGCGGCGCGCTCATCAAAGGTCAGCCCGAACGGCAGAAATGACGTGTGCGTTCCGCCGGAACCCAGCCCCAGCTCCAGACGCTGGTGGCTCAGCAGGTCGAGCACGGCGGCGTCTTCTGCCACGCGCAGGGCATTTTCCATCGGCAGAGTGATAATGGCCGTGCCCAGGCGGATACGCGAGGTCTGCGCCGCCACACTGGCAAGAAACAGCAGCGGAGAGGGCAGGCCGCCTTCGTTCTCATGAAAGTGGTGCTGGGCGATCCAGGCGGTATCATAGCCCCAGCGCTCCGCGTGCTGGATCTGCAGGGTGGCGAGACGATAGCGTTCTCCGGCACTGGTTTTATCCAGCAGGCGGGTGAAAAACCCAAGGCGTTTGGTGGTCATGCGGTGTCCTTAGCGCGGGTCAGCGCAGGGATGGCGGCGATCAGTTCACGGGTATAATCGCTGGCCGGAAGCGAGAAAATGTCGGCAGTATTGCCGCAGTCAACCTGTTGCCCGGCACGCAGTACCGAAACGCTGTGCGCCAGCTGGCGAACCGTGGCGAGATCGTGAGAAATAAACAGATAGGTCAGCCCCAGCTCCTGCTGCAACTGTTGCAGCAACGTGAGGATCTGCGCCTGAATGGTGACATCCAGCGCGGAGGTGGCTTCATCCAGCACCAGGATCTGCGGCCGCAGCACCAGCGCCCGGGCAATGGCCACGCGCTGGCGCTGGCCGCCGGACAGTTCATGAGGCTTACGATCCAGCAGGGCGAGAGGCAGCGCCACGCGGCTGGCCACCTCTTCCACTCGCTGGCGGCGTTCTTCCCGGCTGACCGGAGCAAAGTTCAGCAGCGGCTCTTCAATCACCCGAAACAGCGTCTGGGAGGGATCGAGTGAGGCAAACGGGTTCTGGTACACCAGCTGGATCTTCTGCCGCAGCTGGCGCAGGGCTTCACCGTGCAGTCCGCTGATATCAATGCCGTCCAGCACGATGCGCCCGCTGTCAGCCTGCTGGAAGCCCAGCAGAATGCGGGCAAGAGTGGTTTTACCCGAGCCGGACTCGCCTACCAGCGCATGAGTGGTGCCACGTGCCACGCTGAAGGACACGTTGTTCAGCGCCTGAAAACCTTCCTCTTTGCCCAGGGAAAAGTATTTGTTCAGGCCGCTGATCTCGATGGCGGGCTGGGAAAAACTGGCTTCAGGCGGCGTGGCGAGCGTACCGGAAAGCGCAGGTGCATCGGCAAACAGCTGGCGGGTATACGCATGCTGCGGGCGGCGGATAATCGCATCGGTGCTGCCCTGCTCCTGAATCTCCCCCTGGCGAAACACCAGAATGCGGTCGGCTCGTGCCGCCGCCACCGCCAGGTCATGGGTAACAAACAGCACCGCCGTGCCGGACTCGCGCCGTAGCTCGTCAATCAGATCAAGAATGCGTTTTTGTACCGTAACGTCCAGCGCACTGGTCGGTTCGTCAGCAATGATCAGGGCCGGTTTCAGCGCAATGGCGATGGCAATCAGTACCCGCTGTTTCATCCCGCCGGAAAGCTGGTGCGGATATTGCCGTGTGCGCTGTTCAGGGTGTGACAGGCCGACGCGGGCGAGCAGGGCGATCACCCGTGCTTCGCGTTCCCGGCGTGACAGTCGTTCATGCAGCAGCAGGATCTCACCCACCTGGTCGCCAATGGTTTTCACCGGGTTCAGTGAACTGCCAGGGTCCTGTGGGATCAGGCTGATGCTGGCACCGCGCAGGGCATCCAGACGTTTTTGCGACCAGTGGGTGATCTCGGTACCGTTGAGCCAGATTTTCCCGCTCTCGCGTTCACCGTTTTGCGTCAGCAGGCCGATAATCGCCTGCGCGGTGGTGGTTTTACCGGAGCCGGATTCCCCCACCAGCGCCACCACTTCTCCACGGTTCACCTGGAAGGAAACATTGTGAACCACGCGTTTATGCTGCTGGCCACTGCGGTAGGCGATGTTGAGGTTCTCGATTTTCAGTACCGGAGTGATGGATTCGCTCACCGGCGGCCTCCTGAATAGTGATGGCTGATACGGTTAGCGGCCAGTACCACTGCCACGACGATCACGCCGGGGAAGGTGGTCAGCCACCAGGCGGTGGAGATGTAATTACGGCCTTCGGCAATCAGCAGGCCCCATTCCGGGGTCGGCGGCGGTGTACCGTAGCCAAGGAAGCTCAGCGTTGAAATTGCCAGAATCGCGCTGCCGAACTGCAGCGCAGAGAACGCCAGCACCGGAGTCAGTGAGTTCGGCAGGATATGACGCCACAGCACGGCGATAAAGGTGCCCCCGCTGCCGCGGGCAGCTTCAACGTATTCTGAGTGACGTACGCGCACCACTTCCGAACGGGCCAGACGTGCGAAATTCGCCACTGAGGTGATACCCACGGCAATGGCGGCGTTGACCGTGCCAAAGCCGAGCAAAATAATAATACTTAATGACAGCAGCAGGCCGGGGATCGCCAGCAGAACGTCGACCAGGCGCATAATCACGCCCTCGCTACGGCCGCCCAGCGATCCGGCGGTTACGCCCAGTAAGGTGCCGACCGTCAGGCCCAGGGCCACGGCCACCAGTGCCCCGCTCAGTGAATGGGAGGCGCCCCATACGATGCGGGCATACACATCGCGGCCCAGCTGGTCCGTACCCAGCCAGTGACCGGCCTGCGGTGCCAGACGCTGCGCGCCGGCAACGCCTTCCGTGCTGCTCCAGTCGGTGAACCAGCCGGGCACCAGTGCCCAGAGGATCACCAGAACCATCACTGCCCATGCCAGCGTCAGGCCCGGGTTCAGGCGCTGATACCACCCGCTGCCTGCACGGCGATGGCGGGTTCCTGTGATGCTGTTCAAATCCACCAGGCTCATGATGTCGCCCTCGTAAAATGTTTCAGTCGCGGATCGAGCAGCGGTGAGAACAGATCGACCAGCAGATTAATCAGCACAAACCCGGTCGCTGAAATCATCACTACCGCCTGCAATACCGCCACATCCTGATTGTTGACCGCCTGCTGAGTCAGCTGGCCGAGGCCGCTGAGACCAAAGACCGTTTCGGTGATCAGTGCGCCGGCAATCAGTTCACCCAGCAGCAGCCCGGCGATGGTCAGTACCGGTAGCAGGGCGTTGCGCGCCACGTGATGCCAGAGTACGCGCCGCTGGCTGGCACCTTTGGCACGCGCGACCGCCACGAACGGCTGGGTCTGGACCTGGTCAATACTGCGGATCAGGATCTGCGCCAGCGGGGCGGAAATCGGTACCGCCAGCGTGATGACCGGCAGGATCAGTCCGACCCATTCGCCGGGGTTAATAATCGGGATCCAACGTAGCTGGAAGGAAAATACCTGGATCAGGGCAATCCCCAGCCAGAAGGTCGGCAGTGAGATAAACAGCGACGGTAGCGCCTGCAGGGCATTACGCAGCCAGCGCAGGCCCACCAGGCTGGATGAGAAGGCAATCAGCACCGCCAGCAGGGTAGCCAGCAGAAACCCCGGCACGGCCAGGCGCAGGGTGGCGGGGAAATTCTCCGCCAGAAGCTCACTGACCGGCACCCCGGCCTGCACGGAGAAACCAAAGTCACCGTGCAGCATGCTTGCGAGGGTATGCAGATACTGCTGCCAGAGTGGCGTACTGGCACCGTAGGCCTGACGCATCTCTTCGATCTGTGCCGGGCTGAGGCCAAGGTCAGGATTCTGAAACTTAATCAGGATCGCATCGCCGGGCAGTACCTGGAGCAGAATAAAAGAGACGGTAAACGCCGCCCACAGTACCAGCAGTGCCTGCCCCAGCCGCCGGGTAAGATAACCGGTCATGGTGGCTTACCCCCGTTTTTCCAGCCAGACAGCATAGAAGCTTGGTCGGCCGACGGCTTCAAACGTCAGACCTTTCAGCCACGGCGCGCCCGCAAACACCTGCGGTTCTTCGAAGATAGGAATGTTATAGGCGTTATCGATCAGATAGCGCTGAGCGTCGCCCGTGAGTTCCAGACGTTTTTTCGCATCGGTTTCGCTGGCGATGCCGTCCAGAATGGCATTCAGTTTGTCGTCGCGGAAGTTTTTCACCAGGCTGCTGGAGCCGCCTTTCTGAAGCAGCGCATCACGCACGGTCGGATAGAACGAGCTTTTCACCACATCCGGGTCGGCGCGGCCCACTTCGGTCACATTGAGCGGGGTTTTCAGCGGATCAAGGCTGTCGACGGTTTTGCTGCCCGCATCGCCTGCACGCACAGTCAGGGTGACCCCCACCTGCTTCCACTGCTGAGCCACCAGCTGTAACACTTCTTTATTCTGCGGCTGTGGCAGGGACTCATACACCGCCAGTGCCAGCTTTTTACCGTCTTTCTCACGGATGCCGTCGCTGCCCGGTTTCCATCCTGCTTCATCCAGCAGTTTTTTCGCCAGTACCGGATCAAACGTCAGTCGATCGCTGAGGTCGACGAAGCCTGCGGCTGAAGTGGCCAGTACCGACTTCGCCTGTGGGTAATTTGGAGAGAACAGCGTATCAACGATCTGTTTGCTGTTGGTGGCATGTAACAGCGCTTTACGCACCTTCACATCGGCGACCAGCGGGTTATCCGGGCGGAAGCTCAGGCTGTCATTAACACCGCGTGTCGGAGCCGCATAAATCGGGAAGTTCTGCTGCTGTGCCTGTTTCTCATCATAAGCCTGCACCTGGCGGATGGCATCCGCCTGGCCTGCCAGCAGCGCGCCGATGCGCACACTGTCTTCCGGCGTCACGATAATTTTGATGCCATCGAGGTTCGCCCGCCCCTGCTGCGCGAGGTTTTTTGGCCCCCACTGATAGTCTTTGCGCACCGCCAGATCGACTTCACGCCCCAGCTTCTCGCCACTGACAACAAACGGCCCGGAACCGATGATGTGGCGGGCATCGCCCAGGGCATCAAAGTTACGTGCCAGCGTGCTGAGTGATACCAGACCGGAACCGATGGTGGCGGTACCCTGCAGGAAGCCAGGAGACGGCTTTTTAAAGAAGAATTTGACCTTCAGCGGGTCAACCACTTCGCTGTGATCGTAGTTATTGATCACCTCTGAAACGGGCAGACGCTGGGCTTTATTCCCCAGGCCGTAAGTATCAAAGTTTTTCGCTACTGCTGCGGCGTCCAGCGGTGTGCCATCGGAGAAGGTGACGCCCGGGCGGATTTTGAAGGTGTACTCGGTATTATCAGCGTTGTGCGTCCAGCTCTCTGCTATCCACGGCTCCACCTGCAGGGTTTCCGGGTTCTGCCAGGTCAGCTTATCGGTGATCTGGTTCAGAATCCCGCCGTTCGGATAGAAGCCCCCGGCCGGAGGATAAAGATTGGTGTGAGCCTGCTGCTCCAGATACACCAGGGTGCCGCCCTGTACAGGTTTGTCTGCGGCCAATGCGGCGGTGGCGTTCAGTAAGGCAATGGCCCCGGCAAGTGCCGTCAGGCGAAGAGCAACGCGCATGGTGAATTCCTTTATTGTCAGTGTGCTAAGTGGCTGACAATAAATATCAGGCCTGACAAGGGGTCAGGAGAACCAAGAAATTCATCTGGCTATTTGCGTTTTTTGCATAACGATCAGGCGTATTTTTGCACACAGGTCATTTCAGGGGTGATCGCATCTCCCTGCTGGTTGCACACCCGCAGCGGTGCCAGCGGTTTACCGCTGGTGGTTTCCAGTAAATCGGAATGGGTTTCACCGGCAGCAAACAGATGCTGTTCCCCAAACTGTTGCAAAGAAACAATCAACGGAAACAGGTCCCCGGCGCGGTCGGTCAGCACATACTCCTGCCAGGCCGAGCCATCAGAGGCCGGTTGCACCCGCAGCAGTCCGGCTTCGACCAGCTTTTTCAGCCGATCGGCGAGAATATTGCGTGCCACCCCCAGGTTACGCTGAAACTCGCTGTAGCGGCGCACGCCGTCAAACGCATCGCGCAGGATCATCAGCAGCCAGCGATCGCCAATCAGATCAACACTGCGTGCGACCGGGCAGGACGACTGGCTGAGAGGTAAACGGTCAGTCATGATTTTTTCCTCGTCAATTTAGTTGCATTTTAAAACCACTTGCGGCAGGCTGCAAATGGTTTTAATTTGAAACCAATTGGGGCATGGCATGAATACATGGGTAGCGAAGAGCGCGGACAGTACAGGCTTATCGTCATTGCAGGTAAGTCTGTTTGCCTGCAGTAGCGGCCTGAGCGTGGCGAACGTCTATTATGCGCAGCCGCTGCTGGATGCGCTGGCGCACTCTTTTTCCATCTCCTCTGCGGCTGTCGGTGGGGTGATTTTTGCCACCCAGGTGGGTTGCGCACTGGCGTTGCTGCTGCTGGTTCCGCTGGGGGATGTGTTTAACCGGCGTCGACTGATGCGCTATCAGCTTGCCGGATTAATTCTGGCGCTGTTACTGGTCTCTGTGGCCACGCATGTGCTGATGTTACTGGCAGCGATGTTGCTAATCGGCCTGCTGGGAACGGCAATGACGCAGGGCATGATTGCCTATGCGGCCGCGGCGGCCAGCCCGGAAACGCGTGGGCGTGTGGTGGGTGCCGTTTCCGGTGGCGTGGTGATTGGATTACTGCTGGCGCGTGCGGCCGCGGGTCTGGTGTCAGATATTACCGGCTGGCGTGGCGTTTACGTCTGTTCTGCGCTGGTGATGCTGCTATTGGCGGCGATCCTGTGGCGCAGGCTGCCTGATTTACCTCAGGCTGCGCCTGTACGCTGGTCACAGGTAATGTTTTCTCTGTGGCGTCTGCTGCTTACTCACCGGGTATTGCAGGTGCGTGGTGTGCTGGCGTTACTGATGTTTGCCAGTTTCAATATTTTCTGGAGTGCGTTGGTATTACTGTTGCGTGCCCCGCCCTGGCAATTGACCCATGGACAGATTGGTGCACTGGGGCTGGTGGGCGCGATCAGTGCGCTTATCGCGGGTCGTGCCGGACGCTGGGCTGACAAAGGGCTGGCAGAACGCACCTCTTCGCTGGCGCTGGTGGTACTGCTGATGAGCTGGTTGCCACTGTGGCTGGGGGCAGGGTCATTGCTACTGCTGATGGCCGGGATCCTGCTGCTGGATGCAGCCGGGCAGGCATTACATGTCAGCAGTCAGAGCCTGATTTTTGCCAGTCAGCAGGAAACCGGAGGGCGGTTGATTGCGGGTTATATGCTGTTTTATTCCGCTGGCAGCGGCGCTGGAGCGCTGATTTCAACCCAGGCGTTTGCCTGGGGAGGGTGGGACGCGGTGTGCCTGTGCGGCGCTGCCGTCAGTCTGCTGGCGTTACTGTTTTGGGTGATGATGCGATTAATACGAGGTCAGTTATGAACGAACGGGAATTACTCTCTGCCGCAGATGCGCGTGCCCTGAGCTACAGCGCCTCGCTGGCTACCCGCCGGGTGTTTCCCGATGCTGCGGCGCTTGCCGGGCTGGCGCGTTTTGATGAAGCGCTGCCGGTGAACGGGTTACCCGCAGAGCAGACGCTGGCGTTGTTGGATGATGCCGGATCGCCCGCCACCACGGCATCCAACGGCCCGAACTATTATGGTTTTGTTATCGGTGCCTCACTGCCCGTGGCCGCGGCAGCCGAGCGGCTGATGATTGCCTGGGATCAGTGTGCTTCTGGCTGGGATAACTCACCCGTTTCCGCCACGCTGGAGCGGCTGGCTGGGCGCTGGCTGCTGGAGGTCCTCGACCTGCCACGTGACAGTACGGTAGGGTTTGGCACCAGCGCCACGGCCTGTACGCTGAGTTGCCTGGTGACGGCCCGGCGTGAGTTGTTACTGCGTCAGGGCTGGGATATTGACCATGACGGGCTGGCAGGCGCGCCGGAAATCAGGGTGGTTGTGTCCGAACTGACGCATATCACGGTGAAAAAAGCCCTGCGGGTTCTGGGCTTCGGACTGCGTCACCTGAACGTTGCGCCGGTGAACGGTCGGGGACAGATTGATGTGACGCGCCTGCCCGCCCTTGATCACCGCACGATTCTCTGTTTACAGGCTGGCGAGGTAAATACCGGCGAATTCGATGATTTCTCGGCGCTGATCCCGGCGGCGAATGCTGTCGGTGCCTGGGTACACGTCGATGGTGCCTTTGGTCTCTGGGCGCGCGCCTCAGCGCTGAAAACGCTCACGGAGGGTGTTGAGAAGGCGGACAGCTGGACGACTGACGGACATAAGTGGCTGAATACCCCTTATGATTGCGCCATGGCGATCTGCCGTCATCCGGGTGCGCTTGCCTCGGCGATGAATGCTGATGCGGCCTATGCAGTGGCGGCACCGGATGCGCAAAAAAATCTGACGCTGGAGTTTTCCCGTCGCCCGCGGGGTATTCCGGTCTGGGCGGCATTGCGTACGCTGGGTCGTGAGGGCGTGGCCACCCTGGTTGAGCAGCATTGTGCGCTGGCGTGTCAGATTGCGTCAGGTCTGCAGGACGCCGGGTTCGAGATATTGAATCGGGTGATACTCAATCAGGTTTTATTTCGTGCACAGGACGATGAACATACTCAGCGCGTACGTGAAGCACTTCAGGGATCCGGAGACGCCTGGTTTTCAGGGACGTTGTGGCAGGGAAAAGCGGCATTACGCATCAGTGTGTGTTCATGGCGAACGCAGGAGGAACATGCGAAGAAGCTGGTGGTATTATTGAGGCAGTTGTTTGAGCAGACGCAGTCTGTCAGCTGAAAATGCATCCGGCCGCCTGTCAGGCGGCCGGTTGGCATTTACTTGATCAGGAAATCTTCAAGTTTTTTGCCGGCATCCAGTGCCTGCTTAATCACAGCCGGGGTACGCCCCTGGCCGGTCCATGATTTCTTCTCGCCATTTTCATCAGTATATGAATATTTGGCTGGGCGTGGAGCACGTTTAGCGCGAGTCTTACCCGTCGTATTATCGGCAGCAGTCAGTTCGCTTAAGTCGATACCGTCTTCCAGCAGCATCTGGCGATATTTAGCCAGTTTCTCTTCTTTTTCTTTAATCTCAGAAGCAATAGCGGCTTCTGAGTCACGTCTTTCGTTCACTACCGCTTCAAGTTTTTCCAGCATCTCTTCCAGTTCAACTAAAGACACTTCACGAGACTGGGCACGAAGGGTGCGAATATTATTTAATACTTTCAGCGTTTCGCTCATAACGGAATCCGTAACCTGTAAGTTGGTTTAAATTAGTAACTATTGTGACAAGACTCAGTGTACAGACAAATGAAGAGTGAAAAAACACTAAACGAAAAAAATGTTAGTTCAAATGTTACCTGGATACCATTTTACTCTGCTATTGGGTAAGTCTGGGCGTCATTATATTTACAACTTATGGGATAAATCTTAACAATAATTTTGATCGAGGCATTTACTTCTGAAACTTTGATCCTATTCGCCACGCGTAAACCCTACTATATCTTCCATGGTCACGCTCTTTACAACATGTTGTAATAAATGATTTTTATGTTTTTCAATATAACTACTTTGATGCATTTCTCACATCGTGTTAGTTACGGCATCACGCAATATGGCTGAGTACCGTCAGGCAACCATCAAGTCGTTGTGTATTGCAGATTGGGAAATTGAGCGTGTTCTTGAGGGAAGTAAAAAATCGATGTCATTTCGACGGATTTTTATCCGTGTGATAGGAACCGTTCATCCTGTTTTCCTATTTTTACCCTGGTTCGGGATGAGCATGAATGTTGCGTCAGGTATTATCACTGTTGTTTGAGGTCGATTGGGACGGGGTAAAAGACAAAGGAGACGCGTTTTTTTCGGGATTGGGAGTGACTTATACTTTTTAGTTACAACATGCTTTTGCGTGAAATATAACCTGACCTGCGACTATCTTCAGTATAGTCGCCTGGGTCTTTCAGTATAAAAAAGGTTAGTTTCCTGATGAAACCTTCTTTCCGGGGTTAATCTATCTTCTCCTCTTCGCCCTATATCCTGTTCGTGCGTTCTGCCGTAGGGTGGCTGAATTAACACAACAGAGTGCGGGCACTCTGAATGAAATAGACCGGCGAGTTCGATATTTCGTTTGTGTCGCCCTTTTTGATTGGTCATTTCCTGCTCCGGTTATCCTGCTGCCGGACATTTCCTGGTATCCATCCACTGTCAGTGACAGGTCATTCCTTCGGCTTATTCTTGATTGTCGTAAAGGGGTATCGATAAGGTAATAAATGCGACAGCGGCAGATACTGGGGAGGGGCTAATCCGATGTAACAATCAGTGCTGCATGCCCCGATGGGATAAGGAACATGTCTTCGACATGTTAAGGTATAAAAGAGATGCCCTTGTTTCCATAATGCTGGCCAGATGAGGTGTCCGAGATCTGGCCGGGGAAGAGGTAAACCGGGTGGTCGGGCTTGATATTCTTCATGGCCTGTCATCCTCTACAAGAAATCGAAGTGAAAGCGCTGTGTAATCTTTATGACTCCAGACCTATTAAGTCTGGAGTCATATGCTTTTACGCGATAAAATCAACCTCTCAGTAGCGTTAAAAGCCCGTTGGCAATGTCTCCGAAAGGTGAAGATGATAAAATCATATGATAAGAGAATCTCAGGATTACAGGATGTCTGAATCCCAGAATCCTGAGGTTCTTACTTCTCCGCATGTCGGGCGTCATGTGGTGTTGTGGCTGAACGCGGTAAGTACGTCATCCCTGACCGAGCTGGAAGCCAGCGGCGATGAAGGGTCTGTGGCGCAGGTGATGAAACTCTGGGTCAGGTTGTCGCTGCTGCAAACGCGCCGCCGCCCGGAGATTGCTATCTCATCCTTACTGAAGCATGTGCTACCGGCGATAGGTGAACGTCCCCTGTCATCCATTACACGACTTCAGCTTAACCGGTTGTTTAATATTCTGATCGCCGACGGCAAAAAAGAAGAGGCGCGGCGGGTGTTTGCGTTGTGCAAGCAGTTCTTTGCCTGGGCCGAAATGCAGGGCTATCTTGAACACTCCCCCCTCAGTGCGATGAAAAAACGTGATGTCGCGGGCAGAAGTGCGCCTCCGGGTAACCGTACGCTCAGCGATGCTGAAGTCTGGGTCTTCTGGCACGGCCTGGATGCCTGGGACCTCTCAGAACAATGCCGCTGGGCACTTCGCTTCTGTTTACTGACGGCCCGCAGGCCGGATGAAGTGGTGCAGGCGCGTAAAGACGAGTTCAATCTGACTTCCGGGATCTGGCGGCAGGGCACGCGTAACAAATCGCAGCGCGAACATATTCTTCCGCTGACTCCTCTGATGCGCGTCTGTATTCACGCGCTGATGCAGTCCAGTCCGGAAGAATCACCCTGGCTGGTGCCGTCCCCCGTGACGTTGTCACAGCCTTTATCACGCGGTGCCATTACACAGGCACTGCGTCGTATGATACGGGCTGACCGTGGTCTCGGAATTGCCCCCTTTACCACCCGTGATTTGCGGCGCAGCGCGCGTTCAAGGCTGGCCGCATTGAACACGCCGAATGATGTCGCCCGTAAGATCATGAATCATGCGCTGGAAGGGATTGACCGTGTTTATGACACCCACAATTATTTGCCGCAGATGCAACACGCGCTGAATGCGCTGTCTGACAGTATTGAACATATTATCGCCGCTGAGTCTTACCACCTGCTGGAACATCGCTATCCCGGGGAAAAACTTCAGCTCGACGAACGCGCACTGCTATACATGGAACCTTAACATGACCACATCACCGGTTTATCGTAATGAAAAGTTCATCCCACGCCATTTCACGGGCAGCATTGTGGAAAACACGCAGTTCATCAACTGCGATTTCTCGGGCTGCGACCTGACCGACACGCGTTTTCTTCACTGCCAGTTTTACGATCGGGAAAGTGAGCAGGGTTGTAACTTCAGCCGGGCAACATTGAAGGATGCCAGCTTTAAGCACTGTGATATCTCGATGAATAATTTTCGTTCTGTCAACGCGTTGGGCATTGAAATCAGTGAATGCCGAGCGCAAGGGGCTGACTTCCGCGGTGCCAGCTTTATGAACATGATCACGACAAAGAGCTGGTTCTGCAGCGCGTTTATCACCAAAACCAATCTGAGCTATGCCAACTTTTCCAAAGTGGTGCTGGAGAAATGCGAACTGTGGGAGAACCGCTGGGTGGGTACCCATGTGCTGGGGGCGACCTTCAGCGGTTCCGACCTCTCCGGCGGTGAATTCAGCGCATTTGACTGGCGTTCGGCTGACTTCACCCACTGTGATTTGACACGTTCCATCACCAGCGAACTCGACCTTCGCAGCACTGACCTGGAGGGGGTAAAGCTGGACAGCGCTCAGGTCAGCATTCTGGTTGAAAGGCTTGGGATTATGGTCGTGGATTAACCGTCTTCAGCGGCAGGAAACCCGTGCTGTCGCGCCGACAATATGATCAGCCACGTCAGGATAAGTAACACCAGTAAAACCGGTGAGAAAAGGGTGGGACCAAAGCCGTTTAGTATCGCGGCACCCGCCAGCCCACCGCCGGCAATCGCCATATTCCATGCGGTGACCAGCATCGACTGCGCAACGTCAGCGGCATCCCCGGCGCTGTTTGCCAGCGCGGTCTGAAACAGGGCCGGGGCACCTCCGAAGGCCAGCCCCCAGACGCCTGTTGCAAGATAAATCACCAGTGGATTTCCCGACGTCAACGCCAGTGCTGACAGTGCGAAAAGCGCGGTAGCCAGCAAAGACAGCCCTCTCAGCCCGCCGTCCACTCGCGTCCCGACAACCCCTATCCCCAACAGTGACGTCAGGCCAAACACCAGCAGGATCAGGCTGATGCTGTTGCCCATCCCTGCATGCTGGAGAAACGGTGAGATATAGGTGTAAAGGATGTTATGCGCCAGCACGAATATCAGGGTAACCAGCAGGATGGGGCGCACCCCCGGAAGTCGAAGAACATTCAGCAAGCGCTGACGTTTTGCCGCTGCCTGACCGGGGAAATCAGGCACGCTAATCATTATCCATCCCGCCAGGACCAGAGTCAGCACGCTGATCGCCAGGAAACAGCTCCGCCAGCCGATGATCTCACTCACCCAGGTGCCCAGCGGAATGCCTATTGATAACGCCAGCGGCGTGCCGACCATCGCCAGGGCAATGGCGCGTCCTTTGATGGACTCGTGCACCATTCTGGCGGCATAACCGGCAATCAGTGCCCACAATAATCCCGCCGAAACACCGGCAATGAAGCGTGCGACCAGCGTCAGCGCATAGTGGTGGGAAAGTGCCGTGAGGGTATTAGCGACAGCAAACCCGGCAATGGCGCTTAACAGCAGAGGCCGGCGTCTCAGCGTTTGCGTAGCGAGCGTTAATGGAATGGCGGCCAGAAGAGAACCGATGGCGTACACCGTGACCAGTTGCCCGGCCAGCGCTGGTGTAATCAGCAGGCTGCCACCGATCTGTGATAACAGACCCGCCGGAAGGGCTTCGGTGAGAATGGTAATAAATCCCGCCGTGGCCAGCGCGAGCAGGGCGGAGACAGGCAGTTTTGAGGATACATCCATCATTTTCATACGCCGTACACCGTATCACGTTGCTCATCGATGGCTTGCTGTACCACGGTTTGGAAGGCCGCCGGGAGGTCATCAGGGCGGGCCAGTGAAGATAAAAGGGTGTGCATCAACAGAGTCTCATCATCAGTAAGGGGATCGTCATCACACCTTAATCGACACCTCATTAAAGAAAAACCAGGGTATAGTTCAGTTAACTACGGAATAAAATTCTTGAATGGAGTAATGATGGACAGTCTCAGTGGATTTAGCGTCTTTGTGCAGGTGGCTGATACCCGTAGCTTTGTGAGCGCCGGTCGTCAGCTGGGTCTGTCGCCTTCAGCGGTGGGGAAAAATGTGGCGCGGCTGGAAGAAAAACTCGGTGTACGTCTCTTCCACCGCAGTACCCGCAGCATCACCCTCACGGCGGAAGGGGCACTGTTTCTGGAGCGCTGCCGTCGTATTCTGGCGGAGGTTGAGGCCGCGCAGCTGGAGCTGTCTCAGGCGAGCGGAAAACCCACTGGTCGCCTGCGTATCAGCCTGCCGATGGTGAGTACGCTGATGCTGCCGGTGCTCGGTGATTTTATGCGCCAGTATCCGGATATTGCGCTGGACCTGGATTTTACCGACCAGTTAGTGGAGGTCATTGAAGAGGGATTCGATGCCGTGATCAGAACCGGTGAACCGGCTGATTCGCGCTTATCGGCCAGGCATCTGGGCTACTTCAGCGCTTTGCTGGTTGCCTCTCCGGCGTATCTGGCAGAGAAGGGAACGCCTCAGGCTCCTGGCGATCTGCTCCGACATCACTGCCTGCATTATCGTTTTCCGCATACCGGTAAGCTGGAAAAATGGCCGCTGCGCGGGGCGGCCGACCTGGCGATCCCCACCTCAATGGTTTGCAATAATATCGAAACTCGCGTCTGCTTTGCACTGCGTGGACTGGGGATTGCCTGTCTGCCGGATTTTGCCTGTCGTCATCTGGTGGCTGACGGCAGTCTGGTGCCGATCCTCGGAGACTTTGTCGAATGGCAGGGGACGTTTCATATCCTGTGGCCCGCCAGCCGCCATGCTTCACCGAAAATCCGTGCGCTGGTTGATTTTCTTGCTGCCAGAGTGTTTCCGTCATGAGAGCGGGGCAGGTTAGTGCGCCGGGTACCCGGCTTTATGGTAAATTAACCCGTTTTTTGTGAGCCGAAGAGGGAAAATGAATACTCCGTTAAACCGCACCACCCGTGAAATGCGCAAAAATAATGTTGCGCGGGTCGTTCGTACGCTGAAATCACTGGGCCCGGCGACCAAAGGTGACGTGGCAGCCCAGACAGGGCTGAGTGCGGCCACCTGCGGAGCCGTGCTTAACGAATTGACGCTCAGCGGAGAAGTGCTGGCGCTGGAACATGAGGCTTCCCGTGGCGGCAGGCCTGCACAGCGTTATGCCTGTAATCCTGATTTTTTCTCTGTCCTCAGCCTCTACGCGGCAGGCAGTGATGATGACGCTGAACTGGTCTGGTCGTTAACCTCTGCCACCGGCCGCCTGCTGGCAAGCGGCGACCGTCCCTTTTTGCCGCTAACCGCAGAGACGTTTTATCAACTCATCGATACACTGCTGTCTGAGTTCCCTGGCGTACAGACCATTGGCTTAGGTCTGCCCGGGGTGATCGTCGATGGTGTGGTCACGTCCTGCGATATTTCACTGTTTACCGACAGGCATATTGTTGAGGAAATCCGTTTAAAGTCAGGTTGTTTCACTGAAGTCGGCAACGATATCAACTTCACTGCCTGGGGCTTTTACCGCAGCAGCTGCGCGGGAGTCAGCGCACCGGTTGCCTATATCTACAAACCGGAAGTCCCCTGCACGGGATGTGGGATTGTGATCAACGGGCAGGTGCTGGCCGGCGCGAATAATTTTGCGGGGGAAGTGTCCCGGCTGCCCTTTTCTGCCACCGCGTTAACGCTGACGCAGGAACTGGCTAATATTGTTGTCTCGCTGGCGGCGCTGATCAATCCTGTGACGGTCGCGCTGTCAGGGCCTCGTCTGTGCGAAGCAGATTTGCCCGACATCATGCAAATCTGCCAGCAATCTATTCCGCAGAAACATCTTCCTGCGCTGATCTATCGCCCCTCGATTCGTCAGGACTATCTGCAAGGTATTGCGGAGCTGACGCTGGAAAACTACAACTTCCATCGCTTGTTTATCGTGTAGATCCTGCTCTTCATCCCTCGGGTTCTGTGTTAAACCTTTCCGTCGCCGATTGACATCCTTTTCGCTCACGCTTTATACTTTTACTTATTAAATGTCTTTTAATAAGTAATTAAAGAAAAGGATAAATTGCCGATGACAGTCAAAAACGACCCGCAAGAGACAGGAAGCCCCGCCCGGTGTAGGGCTACCCGGGCCATTTTTTTTGTCACGGGTATGGCAATGGGGTTATGGGCCGCACTGGTGCCTTATGCTCAGATGCGAACCCATGCCGAAGCGGGTCAGCTGGGCCTGTTGTTACTGTGTCTGGGCGGCGGATCGCTGATAGCGATGCTCGGATCAGGACGTATTATTGGCCTGGCAGGGTGCCGACGGGTGATTATCGCGGCGGTGGTGTTGTATTGTCTGACGCTGCCGTTGCTGGCAACGCTCAGTGATATCCGTTTACTGGCCATCAGTCTGTTTGTTTTTGGCATGGGAATCGGACTGGCAGATGTGGCGATGAATGTGCAGGGAACCCTGGTCGAGCAGGCCGCCGATAAACCCCTGATGTCCGGGTTTCACTGTCTGTGGAGCGTGGGAGGGATTGCCGGAGCCGGTGGTGGAGCCATGCTGCTGAGTGCCGGTCTGACGCCGCAGGCCACGTCATTCTGGGCGATTGCGCTGGTTGCGCTGGTGACCGCCTGCTCTTTTCCCGCCTTACTTGCTGCCAGTGGCGAAACCTCGCAACAGGAGAAGGGGAACGCCAGCCGCCCCAATTTCCGTCTGGTGCTGATGGCGATTATGGCAATGATCTGTTTTATGGCCGAAGGCGCGATTCTCGACTGGAGCGGTATTTTCATCACGCAGGATCGCCAGATGGCGGTTGAACATGCCGGATGGGGGTTTGCCACCTTTGCGATTGCGATGTCCCTGATGCGTTTTATTGGTGACCGTGTGGTAAAGCTACTGGGGCGTAAGCGCGTGCTGATGTCGGGTGGAATACTGGGTATTGCGGGTTACCTGATTGTTGTGCTGCTACCGGGATGGGGATCTTCCCTGTTCGGCTTTGCCCTGGTCGGTATCGGTGCTGCCAACATTGTCCCTGTCCTGATCACCCTGGCAGGGCAGGAGAAAGCGATGCCGGTGCATCGATCCGTGGCGATGGTCGCTACGCTGGGCTATTTCGGGGTGCTGGGCGGTCCGGCCGTGATTGGCTGGATTGCCCATCTGGCCAATCTCTATGTGGCCTTCTCTCTGGTCGCGATGGCATTTGTGGTGATCGTTCTCGGTGCCTCTAAGCTGAAATACGCATAAATTAACGAGGAGTGGTAATGAGCATCAAACTGATTGCGGTGGATATGGATGGCACGTTTCTGAATAGCCAGGGTGACTATGCACGCGCCCGTTTTGCTGACCAGTACCAGCAGATGAAGCAACAGGGGATTAAATTTGTGGTCGCCAGCGGTAACCAGTATTACCAGCTGAAAAGCTTCTTCCCGGAGATTGATGCTGACATTGCCTATGTGGCGGAGAATGGGGGTTACATTGTTGACAGACAGCAGGAGGTCTATTGTGGCCGGCTGGCACCCGATGACGTCAACAGAGTGATCGCGACGATTGGGGCGATGACCGGCGTCCGTTTTCTGGTCTGCGGTAAAAAGGGCGCGTATATGCTGTCCAGCGCGGGTGAAGATTTCTTTGCCGATATGCGTGTTTTTTATCATCACCTCGACAGGGTTGATGATTATGCAGAGATCGACGATACCGTTTTTAAGTTTGCCCTGGGTTTTCATCAGCCCGATGTCAGTGAGCTGATGGTGAATATTGAGCGAGAACTGGGCGATATTGTTGTACCCGTTTCCAGTGGTCATGGCTCTGTCGATTTGATTATCCCCGGAAATCATAAAGCCAATGGGGTGAAACGCATCCAGCAGCGTTACGGTATCGAAGATAATGAGGTACTGGCATTTGGTGACGGTGGAAACGACCTGGAAATGCTGCGCCATGCGGGCTTTGGTTTTGCCATGAGTAACGGATCAGAAGCAGCAAAAGCGGCCGCTGGCTATCTGGCACCGTCGAATGATGAAGAGGGGGTGCTTCAGGTTATTGAGCGCTGCTTGTCTGGAGAAGGTCTTTTTACGACGAACGTATAAAGTGAATGTTGCTGAATCGGTTACCGATGCTTAATGTATCGATAACTGACTCAGTGATATGTATGTTGTAACTATAATGCGTTACTTGCTCAACCAACCCGCCTCTCTTCCGTCTTTATCGCAAACTGGTTCTCAGGCTCACTCAACCCCAGTTGTTCACGCAGAGTATTGCCTTCATAGTCGTGACGGTACAGGCCGCGCTGTTGCAGGATCGGGATCACCTGATCGACAAAATCATCAAACGCCGTTGGCGTTCCGCCGCGTACGATAAAACCATCGGCCGCGCCACGGGTAAACCACTGTTCCAGACCATCCGCGACCTGTGCTGCCGTGCCGGAAAAAGTCGGGCGCGGAGTGGCCGCTTCCAGCGCAGCCTGACGCAGGGTTAAACCACGGTCGAGCGCCTCTTTCTTGATGGTATCGGTGGTACTGCGAAAGCTGTTCTGCCCCAGATCACCAATATCCGGGAACGGTGCATCCAGCTCATGCTGGCTGAAATCGTAATGTTCGAAGTAACGGCCAAGGTAGTCCAGCGCTTTTTCCGGCGTGACCAGCTGTGCCGTTTGCTGATAACGACGCTCAGCATCGACACTGTCGTCACCGATAATGACACTGATGCCCTGGAAAACGCGGATATCATCGGCATTGCGCCCGCGCGCCACCATCTGGCGACGCACATCTTCACGAAACGCCCGGGCAAGCTCCGGAGTTTCCTGGCGGGTATAAATGGCATCGGCGGTTTCGGCGGCAAACGCTTTACCGGCCTCAGACGCTCCCGCCTGGAAGATCACCGGACGCCCCTGCGGCGAACGGCCAACGTTCAGCGGCCCCTGCACAGAGAAGTAATGACCTTTATGGTTCAGCGTATGCAGCTTCTCCGGCGCAAAGAACTCGCCGCTCTGTTTATTACGCACAAAGGCATCTTCCTCCCATGAATCCCAAAGACCTTTGGTGACCAGTAAATATTCGCTGGCGATACGATAGCGTTCGCTGTGCTCAGGATGCTGGTCACGGGAAAAGTTCTTCGCCGACCCTTCCAGTGGCGAAGTCACCACATTCCATCCGGCACGTCCGCCACTCAGCTGATCAAGGCTGGCAAACTGGCGGGCGACGGTAAACGGCTCGCTGTAAGAGGTGGACAGCGTCGCCACCAGGCCAATTTTCTGCGTGACCAGCGCCAGCGCTGACAACAGCGTGACAGGTTCAAAACGGTTGAGGAAGTGTGGGATCGATTTGGCATTGATGTACAAGCCATCCGCCACGAACAGGAAATCAAATTTTGCCCGTTCTGCCTGCTGCGCCAGCGCGGTGACATATGCAACGTTGATACTGGCATTGCTGACCGCATCAGGGTGACGCCAGGCCGACATATTGCCGGATGGCCCCTGGATAATGGCGCCCAGACGGATGCGGGTTTGAGTCTGACTCATGATAGAACTCCTTTCAGGGATAGCTCAGGCAGCGCGGCCGGGCAGTGCCGGTAGCGCTTCCAGTAATTGTCGGGTCCAGGGATGAACAGGGCGGTTAAACACCTGTCCGACCTCACCGCTCTCCACCACACGGCCTTCTTTCATCACCAGTACCCGATCGGCAAGGTGGTGGATCACGCCGAGATCATGTGAAATAAACAGCAGTGCCGTCCGGTGTTCGGCCTGCATATCGGCCAGAAGATCGAGGATCTGCGCCTGCACAGAGACATCGAGTGCGCTGACGGGCTCGTCGGCCACCAGCAGTGCCGGATTAGGCGCAAAGGCACGGGCGATGGCAACGCGCTGACGCTGACCGCCGGAAAGCTCTCGCGGGTAGCGCGTCAAAAGGCTCCGGCTCAGACTGACTTCATCCAGCAGCTGTATCACCCGCTGCCGGCGGGCTTCGCCATACACTCCTGCGGCATCCAGGCTCTCACCGATCAGCCGTTCCACGTTGTAGCGCGGGTCAAACGAGCTGAGCGGATCTTGCGCAATCAACTGCAACTGCTGACGGCGTGCACGGCGCAGTGTTTCCGGCTGGTGACTCCAGCGCTGCCCGCCAAGGGTGATCTCACCGCGCTGCGGCTCCGTCAGCCCCAGCACCAGCCGGGCCAGCGAGCTTTTGCCGGAACCCGACTCACCCACCACACCCAGGGTTTCCCCGGCGCGCAGTTCAAACGACACATTGTTCACCACATGCCGGTCGCCATAGTATTTGTGCACGCCATTGACGTTAATCAGCACGTCACCGGGAGGCGCTTTCTCCGGTAATCGCTGTGGTTCGGGCGAGGCCAGCCGCAGGCCACGGTTCTGTGGTCGTGGGATAGCCTGCAACAGACGGCGGGTCCAGGGATGCTGTGGCTCCGTCAACAGCGCGTGGGTCGGACCACTCTCCACCACTTCACCTTCACGCATCACCAGCACACGATCAGCGAGCTCGGCCACCACCGCCAGATCGTGACTGATAAGCAACAGTGCCTGACCCTGTTCACGCCGTTTGCGCAGTAAGGTGAGGATCTGCTGTTGCACCGTCATGTCCAGCGCCGTGGTCGGTTCGTCCGCCACCAGCAGGGCAGGTTGCCCGGCCAGCGCACAGGCAATCAGCACCCGCTGACGCAGGCCACCGGAAAGCTGATGCGGATAAACCGACAGCCGCTGTTGCGCATCAGCCATACCTGCTTCGTGCAGCAGTTGCAGGCTGCGCGCCTTAATCGCTTCAGGCGGGGTTTGCCGGGCAGCCCATAATGCATCGGCCAGCTGTTGCCCAACGGTACGCAGCGGATCGAGTGACACCAGCGCATCCTGTAGCACATAACCGATTTGTCGCCCGCGCACCGTGCGCCACTGACGCTCAGAATGGTTCAGAGCCGGTTGCCCCATAAGGCTAAACGTCTCAGCGCTGAGCCTGGCCTCCGCGGCCTGTAACCCCAGCAGCGCTCGCGCCGTCGCCGTTTTACCCGAACCGGACTCCCCCACCAGCGCAACCGATTCACCGGATTGCAGGGTCAGGCTGAAATCGCGCACCGCGTGGTGGCGCCCAAAATGAATATTAAGGTTGTGAATATCAATCAGTGCCGTCACGGTCGTTTCCCTTCAAAATGCGCCTGCCAGTGGCGGCCGAGAGTATTGACCGCCACAACGGTTAGCGTGATGGCGACACCCGGCCAGACGCCGGTCCACCAGGCGTTGCGCAGATAGTTACGCCCTTCCGCCAGCATAAGTCCCCATTCCGCTGTCGGCGGCTGTGGCCCCATACCGAGGAAACTCAACCCGGCTGTACCGATAATGGCCGTTCCCAGCCCCAGCGTTGCCAGCGCAGGCACCTGGGCTATCGCATGGGGCAGCACATGGCGCCATACCAGCACCCGCCAGGGCAGGCCAAAGGTACGGGCCTGTTCCACGTAGCCCGAACGCGCCACCAGGAACGTCTGCGCCCTGACCACGCGGGCAAAGCGCGGCACCGATGCCACACCCAGCGCAATGATCAGGTTGGTTGTCCCGGGTCCGGTAAACGCAATCAACATCAGCGCCAGCAGCAGATCCGGGAAGGCTGAAATCACATCCAGCGTGCGGCCAATGGCTTCATCGAGAACACCCCGCGCCAGCCCCGCCAGCAATCCCAGCAGACAGCCACCCAGTACCGCCAGCATCATCGCGGCAACGGAAATCAGCAGTGAATAACGGCTGCCGTAAATCACACGGCTTAGTACATCGCGCCCCAGCTGATCGGTCCCAAACCAGTGCTGCCAGGAGGGGGCCAGCATGGCGTTAACCGGGTCAGCTAGCAGCGGGTCGTCCGGTGCCAGCCAGCCGGGGAAGCAGGCTGCCAGCATCAGAACGGTAAGAAACAGCAGTGACAGCAGCAGCCCAACGGGCAGGCGCAGCGGTACGCGTAAACTGGTGATATCCGACATTTTTACTCCTGTGCCTGATGGCGTAAGCGGGGATCCAGTAACAGATAGAGAATGTCCACCAGCGTGCTCATCACCACATAAATCAATGCGGACAGGATCGCCACGGCCAGTACCACCGGCAGATCTTTCCCCAGTACCGCGTCCACCGTCACTTTGCCCAGACCGGGACGGCTGAACACCTGTTCGGTGATCACCGCGCCACTGAGCAGACCGCCCACCAGCCAGCCGGTGAGGGTGACCGCAGGCAGGGCAGCATGACGCAGGGCATGGCGCAGACGTATCTGCAGATTACCGATGCCCCAGGCCCGCAGCGTCAGCGAAAACGGCTGATCGAGCGCATCTTCCAGACCGCGACGCAGCACCTGAGACACGACCGCTCCCTGGGCCAGCCCCAGCGACAGCGCCGGCAATACCAGCGCGGAGAAATTGCGATCCCCGGCCACCGGAAACCAGCGCAGCGTAAAACTGAAAACAAACAGCAGAACAATGCCCAGCCAGAACGACGGGGTGGAAGCCAGTACCAGCTCCAGCCCGCTCGCCAGCCGGCGTCCCCAGCGACGATGCGCCGTGGTCACGGCGACGACCAGTGCAAAGATCACGCTGACCACCAGCGCTGCACCGGTCAGTTTCAGCGTGGGCAATAACTGTGATCCCACCAGCGGTCCCACATCGACGTTCAGCAGATAGGAACGACCAAAATCACCATGAGCAATTCGCCACAGATAGCTCAGATACTGCTGCCACAGCGGTTGATCCAGCCCCCACTCGGCGCGGATAGCCGCTTCGATGGCCGGTGTACGTACCTGCTCACCCACCAGCAGGCTGACAATGTCACCCGGTGCCAGCCAGACGCCAACAAACGACAGACTGACCGCCGCCCACAGCACCAGAACACCACCGCCAATGCGGCCGCTAATACGCCACCACAATGTGGTGGCAGGGGCCGGACGTGACCGCACGACATGCTTCAGGAGGGGCGTGGTTTCGCTGCTCATGATGTTCGCCTTTAGTGATCGCTTAACCAGATGTCGTACGCATTTTCCGGCATCTGTTTGAAGGGACGGAAGCCGGCACCCTGCACGTAGCTGGCGGCGGCAATCTGATCTTCCGGCTCATATAACGGGATGGCCACCGCCTGCTGCACAATCGCAAACTGTTGCAGCTGGCCATAGAAGCCGCGACGCGCAGAGGTATCGAGCGTGGAGGAGGCGGCTTTCAGCCACGGCAGCAGTTCAGGTGCCGATGTGCGGCTGTAGTTAATAGCCCCTCCCGCCTTCACCGGCAGGTAGTGGTTTTCAATATCGATACCGTCAGTTTCGGTATTGGAGTTGGCAATCGAGCCAAACTGCCCGCTGTTACGCAATTCGCTGTAGGTGCCGGAGTCGACATAACGCAGCTTCAGCTCAACGCCCAGTCGCTGGCGCGCCTGGGCCTGAATGGCCTGCAACAGCACGTCACGCTGATCGCGCACCGTGGCCTGCGCCTGAATAATTTCAATGCTCAGTCGCTGACCGTCCTTCGTACGGAACCCTTCCGCATCCCGCGATGTCCAGCCCGCTTCGTCCAGCAACTGGTTACCCAGCGTCGGGTTATTGCCGTATTTGCCTTCCAGACCTGCGTCATACAGCGGATCAACCGGTGAGGTGATGCCCCAGACGCGGGTGCGTTCGCCGCGATAGATCGACTTCAGGATCGGATCAATATCCAGGCCCTGTAGCAGCGCCTGACGCACTTTCTTCTCACGGGTCGGGCCATATTCCACATTCAGGAAGAGCGAGTAAGGCGTGCCGGCATTCAGCGCATGCTGATAGCTGAAGTCAGGGTTATCTTTAAATTCAGCCGCATCGTTCCCGGAAACCCCTTCAATCAGATCCACCTGACCTGATAACAACGCCCCGGTACGCACTGAAGATTCAGGCAGGAAACGGTAGGTCACACCATCAAGCCAGGCCGGCCCCTGATGCGCCGCGTTGGCCGATGCCCAGCGATAATCTTTGTTTTTCACATAGACAATCTGCTGGCCTTTTTCGTAGCGCTGGAGAATAAACGGCCCCGTTCCGGCGAGATCGGTTCCGCCTGATTTCAACTGCGGCGACTGCCAGGATTTTGGCGAAATCAACTTCAGCCCGGCAGCAAAGGAGAGGAAGGGCGAATACGCGTCTTTCAGTGTAATCACCAGCGTACTGTCATCCGGGGTTTCCACCGTGGCGATATGGCCGCCCAGTGCACACAGGCTTGAGCCTGCGCAGTAGGCCGGATCCTGAATATGGCGGAAGTTTTCCGCCACCGCATGGGCGTTGAACTTTTCACCATCGGAAAAGTGCACATCCTTACGCAGGGTGAAGTGCAGGCGTTTCCCGCCGTCTTCAACGCGGTAGCGCTCGGCCAGCCACGGAACGAAGCTGCCATCGGCCTTACGTGCCAGCAGGGACTCATAGGCCACGCGCAGGATCAGTTCGGCCTTTGACTGGCCATTGAGCTGAGGGTTGAGCGTATTAGGCTCGGTTTCCACACCCCAGGTTAAAGTGCCTCCGGAACGCGGTTTATCAGCAGCAAAAGAAGAGGCAATAGAGATCGACAGCAATGACAACGTGGCCATCATGGCCACTTTATTATTTAAGCGCATAGTTTTCCCAGATAAGTCATCAACACGTTCAGGCGGTGAGTGAGGTTTCAATAAAGTCGTGCACGTATTCTTTTATTTTGGCGTTTTGATATCGCTGCTGATCGAGCACCCTGGTTAAATACACCAGTTCCACGCCCAGTGGATTAATTGCCCGGTGAAAAGGTTGATAGCCGCGGCGTAAATAGAGATCGGTCAGCCAGGGATGTTTAATGGCGGTGGCTAAATAAACGGCAGGCGATTTTAAGGTGTCGCGCAGAAAACTTTCTTCGACATAGCGGATAATCCGGCTGCCTTGCCCCTGGCCTTTGTGCGCAGGATCAACGGCAAACCAGTGCAGGAACGGCCACGGCGCCAGTTGCCGCCTGGTCTCAGTCCACGGGAAGCGTACCGTCAGCGTGGCCACCGGTTGTCCGTTCTGTTCCAGGACGAAGGTGGATTCACTGGCAATGACGGCGGCAACATCCCCCACCGAGGCCTGGGTAATGGTGAAATGAATACCCTGCGTTAATAACGGTGCATAGGCACGTTGTAACAGATCATGCAGTAATTCAGCGTCTTCCGGTTTAGCTAAACGAATACGTTCAGTCATGATCGCTCCACCTTTGTGGCGTTAAGGTGAGACAATTATTAACAGCATGATGAATAACTGTGAAAGATAAATATATGATAACGATGCGTAGTTAAAAGCTTACTCTCAGGCAGGAAAGAAAATACGTGCTGATGGGATAAAACCGGGTTCGGGGCACTGACGTGCCCCGGAATAATTAATGGCTTAACTGAGTGGTATAATTTGCCGCCACCCAACGGTAACCGCTGCCGTCACGTTTGACATGACCGAATCCCGGGAAAGCAATATGTGCGGCCGCTACCCAGTCACCTTCCTGCGCCATCTGCGCCAGTACCGCTTCACGCGTCCGTACGGCCTGCTGCTGATCCACATCAAAGTGAATCGCCACATGCGGATCCGGCATCTGCACCGTTTTCGCATGAATGATATCGCCCCACAGTACCAGCGTCTGCCCTTCACTTTCCACGCGATAGAGCACACTGCCCGGTGTGTGTCCTGCTGCCGGAACCGCCCGGATGCCAGCGAATACCGTAGCCGGCGCAGAGAAGGTCGTCAGGCGACCGGCATCAATTACCGGGCGCAGCGTACGTTCAGACTCGGCAAAGGTATGCGCCTGGCTGGTTTCCACCTTGCTGGTGTTAGCAGGATTGAGCCAGAAATCCGCATCTTTCTTTTCCACATACACCTGCGCATTGGGGAACGCCGGCCTGCCGCTGCGTGAAACACCCCCAGAGTGATCGGCATGGATATGCGTTAACAGCACCGCATTGATGGTCTCTGCCGGATAGCCTGCTGCCGCCAGATTTTCCAGTAAATGCCCGCCGTTGTGGCCGAACAGATCCCCGGCTCCCGCATCCACCAGTACCCGCTGCTGGCCATTATCAATCACAAAGGCATTGATCGAGGTCTCCACCTGCGGAGTCATGGCATCGGCGGCCAACCGTTCACGCAACTGCTGCGGGGAGATATGAGTCAGTAATTTGTCCAGCGGAATCGTGACCGTGCCGTCAGACACGGCGGTGATGCGCAGCTTGCCCAGCGTCATACGGTAATAGCCCGGAGCCTGAGTTTCCAGCGGAGCTGGCGCTGTCGCCGCCAGGGCAGTGCCGGAAAGGGCCAGGCTGGCGATCAGCATTTTCAGAAGCGTCATGATAGTCTCACTTAGTCGTGTTGTTTTGGCGTGGATGACAGTATCCTGACCGCCTCATCATCATTCAAATCGATTAAAATAATGAGCAACATCAGAGAAAATGATTTTAGTCGCATTGACCTGAACCTGTTGACGGTGCTGCTGGTGCTGCACCGGGAGGGGAGCGTATCCCGTACGGCTGAGCGGCTGCATCTGGGGCAACCTGCCGTCAGCGGCGCGCTGGCGCGGCTGCGCACCATGTTTAACGATCCGCTGTTTGTGCGCACGGCAAAAGGCATGGCGCCGACGCCGCGTGCGGAGGCGCTGGTCGCCTCACTGCTGCCGATGATGGAACAGATGCAGCAGGTGCTGTTTCAGCCGCCCACATTTAACCCGACAACGGACGAGCACACTTTCCGCCTGGGGATGAGTGACTGGGTGGAACGCTGGCTGATGCCGGGGCTGCTGGCGACACTCGCCAGCGAGGCACCCGGGATCCAACTGCAGACGACGGCCAGCGATCCGTTTCTCGACGAAGAGCTGGTGCAGCGCGATAAGGTTGATGTGGCGATCTCTGTCGGGCAGGGGGCGCCTGCGGATGTCATCCGTGAGCCTGTCGTTCGCATGGGGTTTTGTACGCTCTGGCACCCCCACCAGTTAGCACTTACTTCGCCGCTAACCATTGAAGAATATCTCTCTCACGATCACCTTCTGGTTTCTTATCGGGGAGCCAGCCACAGCCAGATAGACGAACAGCTGGGCCGCCAGAATCTCACTCGCCGGGTACGCTATGTGACGCCGCACTTCTCGTCACTGCCGTTAATGCTGAAACAGATCCCCGCGCTGACCACCGTTCCCGCCGGGCTGGCCAGCGGCTGGGTTGAACATTATGGCTTACAGCGCAGCGCCGTTCCGGTCAGCGCCCCGGACTTTACGCTCTCCCTGATGTGGAACACCCGCCGCAGTCACGACCCGGCATTGCTGTGGCTACTGGAAAAACTGCGGGGGGAGATGGGTAAAACGGGTGAGGATGAAACGACAGCCAGCGCGGATTGGATGTCTGAGCGAGACCAACCGACATGCCAGGAACGAGAGGATTTTTAATGTGAAAGGCAGAAACGGAGTACGCCAGTGAAGACGTACTCCAGGCGGTAAGGCTTTATCCGTTTTATCAGGCTGTTTAATCGCATCCCGGCTCGGATTCATCGCCCATGGCATAAGTACACTCGAAAGGGTCATACCATTTGTTGTCTTTGTGAAAAAAATAGATGGCCTCTTTGTTCCCGAAGTTACCCGAAGTGAATCCACTTGACTGTAGTGTAAAGCTCACTGAATTTCCGTCTTCGAAGGTAACTTTTCCTACTGTTATGCACGGTGAATAATACTGATGCCCTACTGAGCCACCTTCGTCCATTTTATCAGCCTGATTAAAGTAGTCAGTAAGTTGTTCCTTAGTAGGTCTGAACAATGCACACCCTTCCTGCTCAACCTTACTGCGCCCTTCATCGACGATGTCATATTTGAGGTTCTCAATATTTTTGACCTCCTTTGAATATGAAAAACCTGAAAATAAATAAATGATAAAAAATGCCATTAACTTTATATTGACCATTTTTCAGTTCTCGCTGCTGTACGTGTCTTCAAACGGATCTGTCCATTGATAGTCATCATAAAATAATGTTGCCACATCTCCAGTATCCCAGAGCAAGGTTCCCCCGCCACTGGAGGATATTTTCCACTCGCCTCGTGTGTTATCGCTAAACTTAACTTCACCTCTGGAAAAGCAGGGAGAATAGCGATCGTGAACATTGAATTTTAATGGAACTGGATAAGATTTTGAAAAAAAGGATCTTACATCCACCTCTGTAATGACGAATGTCCGACAGCCACTTTTAACATTTTCCGATGCATCTTCGCTTTTACCCACTTCATTGATTTTTATCTCAACAATTTGCCTGGACGGTACATGTGTTGCAAAAGCTACAGGGATGGCGAATACCAATAATAATATAAAATAGCCGTGCCTTACCATTTTTCAGTGCCTGCCTCAGTCTTAACTTTGTATGACACTTCCGGATGTCTAAACACCTCAGACATTGATATTTTCAACGTATCCGACAATTCATAAACAAGCCATTTTAATGCACTGTTTTGTGCATCATTGACTGTTTCATAAATGGCATTTTCTCCCTCACCGGAAACAGGTTTACCCACAACTTCAATGCCTAATGAGTCGAAATTCGCTGGATACCTTTCAGGATATGATTTCTTCTGTTCTAAATGAGAAAGTTTTTTATATTTATTTAAAAATGGTCTTATTGTGGAAATCTCAGATGGAGTGCATTTTTTCTCCATGTAACACCTGGATCTTATATTTCCAACATGATTTGTCACTTTAAACAATGACGCGGTTTGATAGATCTTACCTTCTTTATCTATCAAGAAATGAGCGCCGTTTGCACCTGCACTTTGGTAGCTATTGAAAGCACTCTCAGCAGTTGAACCACCGGTCTGATGCACCACAATCCCATTCACTTGATCCATATCCCCACGTTCTATCGTACGGAATCGTTTTACACTAATACGTGTTGCATCTACTAAACCATTTTTATCCACAAATAACATATTTACCCTTCCTTGTGTTCAGCTTACTTAAATGATGGCATTCGCTTTAATGTCGAACCCTGTAGAAATCGTACCCACAGATGTCCCTTCCGCATTCTGTAGAACATAATCAACCTTTACGCGTGAGAAAGAGAGTGCGACCTCCTCTCTGGCGGCAGGCATGGTGTTATAACCGACAGACTCAACCCCGGTAATAATAATTTCCTGAAGCGTGATACGCAGATATTCCAGTGGAGAACCGCCTGCTTTGCGCATGATCAGTACCGCCTCCGGGATATGTTTTCCGGTCAGGCAATACTGCAGAAGGTTTGGGCTGGCTTTATCGAAATAATGTTCAAAACGAAGATCCCCGACAATGCATTTCCCCGCACCGCCACCACTGCCAGAGTGCATATTCGCTGTTTGGCCCACAGACTAGTCCCAGCTAAGAACCTCAATATCTCCTTTGTGCGTAGCGTCCAGAGATTCCCCTGTAATACCCTCGATCTTTATAAAAACGTCCTGCGCCATAATTTCATCCCTGTTGAATACCAGTAAAAAATCTACACCTCAGGTAACGGGTTGAAATCCATGCATAACCCGTACCGCATGACGGGCAGCCTAAATAAAATAACGATCTGTTTGTGCCTGTCAGATCACACTATCCTCATAATGGACAAAAAATGACCTGATCTACTTCACCTTAAGACTGCTGTTCCGCTATCGCCTGTTGCAATACGCGGTAAACACGGGCATTCAGATGCGCCACGTTGAAACGCAAATATGCTGTCGCTGACTGGGAAACGCTGAACACATTCCCTGGGGCAAGTACGACACCCTCTTCCCGGCAACGCTGGGCGATCAGTGCAGAGTCAACGCCCTCCGGCAGGCGACACCAGAGGTAGAAACCGCCGCGTGGCACCAGCCACGGAGTAATCCCCAGCGCGCTCAGGCGTTCGGTGGCCTCTTTTCTGGCGCGATCCAATCGCGTGATGACCTCAGCCAGATGTTTACGATAGCTTCCCCCGGCCAGCACGCTGGCGATCAGCTCGCTGGAGAGCGGGCTGGGACCGCCGAAGTTAGTGGCAATTTGCAGATCGGTCAGCCCTTCAATCCACTCTGCGCGGCAGGCGATATATCCACAGCGTACGGAAGCCGAGAGCGTTTTCGAGAAGCTGCCCGTGCGGATAACACGATCAAGCCCGTCGGAGATTGCCAGCCGAGGGGAAGGATCGGGTTCGAAGTCGGCAAAGATATCATCCTCAATGATCAGGGTGTCGTTTGCCGCGGCGGCACTCAGCACCCGATAGGCGGTTTGCGCGGAAAGACAGGCGCCGGTGGGATTATGCAGCGCGGAGTTGGTGATATACAGGCGCGGACGAACCGTCGCGACAACCTGCTCAAACACCGCGATATCCGGCCCGGTTGGGGTATAGGGCACACCGACTATATTCACCTGATGAGCACGCAGCAGTGCCTGGAAATTGAAGTAGCAGGGGTCGTCCACCACCACGCTGTCACCTGGACGCAGCAGAAAGCGGCAGAGTAAATCCAGCGCCTGGCTGCCCGACCCGGTCAGCATCAGTTGTTCCATCGAGGCCGAAAGCCCTTCGCGGGCGAAACGAGCCAGCAGCAGATGCCGCAGAGTCGCTGACCCTCGCGAACTGCCATAATCCGTCAGTAGCGTATCGGAAGAACGCGTCAGCTGGCGTAAACCTTTGCGCAGCGCCTCATGGGGCATCCAGTCGGCAGGCAGCCAGCCGCAGCCGGGCGTCAGCTCCCCGGCGCTGGCATCCAGCGACTGGCGCGAGACCCAGAACGGGTCAACTTCGCGTCGCCGCGAGTTGCTGTTATCCGCCAGACTTCGGGTGACCAGCGGGGTGCCAGAAACGTAGAAACCCGCCCCACGCCGCGCACGGATCAGCCCTTCGGCAGCCAGCCGTTCGTAAGCCTCCACCACCGTAGAAGGGGAAACCGTCATCATGGCGGCATAGCGCCGCACCGATGCCAGCCGATCGCCCGGCACCAGTGCGCCTGTCGCTATCCTGCGGCGAATATCATCAATCAGTGTTTCTGTGCGGGTCATGCGTTTTCAGCCATCAACTGTATGGGTGGTGTAAGCCATACAGAACAACAAAATTGTATGGCAGTGTATCTTCGAACTGCACGCGATGCGCTCTACTATCTGCGGGAGTTTACCGTTTATATTCATAGCAGAGGACATATGGCGCGAGCAACAGCAGGGTGGTGGAGTGGGCTTTCCGGGGTGATCATTTTCAGCGGGTCACTGCCTGCGACCAGGGTAGCGATCGGGGGATTCTCGCCGCTGTTTCTGACCTCTGCCCGCGCGGTCATTGCCGCGTTACTGGCCGGGGGATTATTACTGCTATTACGTCAGAAACGTCCTGCGCGCAGTGATGCCCTGTCGCTGTTAATTGTCGCCACTGGCGTCGTCGTGGGTTTTCCGCTGCTGACCGCGCTTGCCCTGCGAGAGATGACTGCGGCGCATTCGCTGGTGTTTATCGGTCTGTTACCGCTTTCCACCGCCATTTTTGGCGTACTCAGAGGCGGTGAACGCCCCCGCCCGGCATTCTGGCTGTTCTCCCTGCTGGGTGCAGGCATCGTTGCGGGATTTGCCATCGCAAGCGACCAGGCGGGATCGTTAACCGGGGATCTGCTGATGGTGGCCGCTATTCTGCTGTGCGGTCTGGGCTACGCAGAAGGGGCCGGGTTATCGCGGCGGCTCGGTGGCTGGCAGGTGATCAGCTGGGCACTGCTGCTGGCGCTGCCGGTGATGGTGGTGACAGGGCTGATCAATTTGCCGCATAGCTGGCATGGCATCAGCGTTCCCGCGTGGTTCAGCCTCGGTTACGTCTCTCTGTTCAGCATGCTGATTGGGTTTATATTCTGGTATCGCGGGCTGGCACTGGGGGGCATTGCCGGGGTAGGGCAGCTCCAGCTTCTGCAACCTTTTTTCGGGCTGCTGCTCAGCGCCCTGTTCCTTCATGAACCGATAGCCCTCGGAATGGTGACCTGTGCGGGCGCGATTATTCTCTGTGTGGCGGGGGCGAAACGTTTTGCCTGAAAGGGGATACCCGGAGGAACCGGGTATCAAAACTCAATCAGTCGCTGATACAAAAGCTGCACAATATCCTGTCGTTGAGACAGTACCGCGTGTGCCCGAATCCGAAACCCGTCGACGGAGTAAAGTACCCGGTAATCCTTCTGCGTATTGCATTCGCGATAGCGGTCAGAACCAATTTTTAGCAATTCAGGGCACAGCTGACAGCCCACAGGAAAAGCGGACACTTTGCTTTCGAACTCATCAATAATGCACTCAATGACGGGCAAAGGCGCAACGCCGCAGGCGATAAGATGATTTCTCAACTGCAATAATGTGCTTCTTGCCGTCCCGGTGTATTCAATCGTGACATCTGCCATTCCGGTTAGTTATCCAGACTGGCTAACAGTTGATCGCGTGAGTAAACCTTACCCTCAGCCGCATCTTTTTCCGATAACGTCATCAGTTTCAGCAACGCAACGGCACTGTCGCGAGCCTGCCTGTCAGCATAGGATTCGATAACGTAGGCCGGGATGCCATTCTGCGTCACGATGATAGGCTCGGAGACGTCGAGCGTGGCGGCATTTTTTTTAATGTGGCTGATCGTTTCTACTCTCACTGGATTCTCCCGTTGAACGTGTTGCGTAACCGGTCTGAATATAGACCATTAAAAGATGATTATCCCCGTTGGATGCAAAAAAAACCAGACCGGAGTCTGGTTTTTATACCCGTTACGCTTCGGGGAAAGGCATGGCGTTACCCGGCGCTTCCCGGTGAATATGCAGGAAGGTCAGGTGCCGTTCATACTGGTCGAGAATGTCATTGATGATCTGCTCACGGGTGTAGTCCATCAAATCGTTACCCTGTGTCCCCTCCAGCAGGAAGGTCTCCAGACGGAAGTAGTCCGATTTCCCGCTGCGTGCACGATAAGTAAACGCCGGAACCGAATAACGCTGCGGCCAAATCTGGTAGAGGAAGCTCTGCTCATCAGCCATATCTACCAGCAGTTCCAGATGGTTCAGACGCTCGTCATCTACGGCGGGCAGCTCATTCACCTGCACCTTCGCCCCACGGCGCTCCAGCTCACGTCCCACTTCTTCCATGGCAGGGCGGCAGACCTCATCCAGCATTTTACGCGTATGAGTCGTGCCCGGATAGTTCATCACACGCGAGATACGCTGTTTCCAGTTCAGACGATCGTCGCGCGATACCGGCACCGGTGGCGTGTTCACTGTCGCACTGGCACGACGGTGATCTTCCACGCGCAATGATTTATACAGACCGGCCATGACAAAGAAGATCACAAAGCTGAACGGCAGGCCCATGATCACCGTGGTTTTCTGTAATGCCGTGACACCGTTCACCATCAGCATCCCCAGTGTCAGCACACCAATGGCAACCGACCAGAAGATACGCAGCCAGTTGGGCGCATCATTATTGATGTCGGCCAGACGCGAGGTAAAGTTACCCAGCACCAGGGAGCCGGAGTCAGCGGAGGTAACATAGAACAGCAGTCCGGTAATGGTGGCCACCGAGGCACTGAAGGTAAAACCAGGATACTGCGCCAGCAGACTGTAGAAACCCCGCTCCGGATGCGCCATGGTCTCTTCAGCAAAAGCCATATTGCCGTGAATGATCTCATACAGCGCGCTGTTACCGAAGATCGACAACCACAGCAGGGTGAAGATAAACGGAATGGTCAGCGTTCCCACCACAAACTGACGAATGGTACGTCCACGGGAGATACGTGCGAGGAACAGACCGACAAACGGCGACCAGGCAACCCACCAGGCCCAGAAGAACAGCGTCCAGTTGTTCATCCACTCGGTTGGACGGTCAAAGGCGAAACTGTTCAGCGTCATGCCCATAAAGCGGTTGATATAATCCCCGACGTTGAGCACCAGCGCGTTCAGCAGGAAGCTGGTATCGCCAACGAACAACACGAACAGGATCAGCCCAAAGGCCAGTAACACGTTGAGTTCCGACAGGAAGCGAATGCCTTTATTCACCCCGGAGGTCACAGAGATGGTGGCCATGATCACCGACAGGACAATCAGCCCGGCCTGCGCTGTCAGCCCTTCCGGTACGTCAAACAACACCTTGAGCCCGTAGTTAAGCTGTACCACGCCAATACCGAGCGTGGTGGCAATACCAAAGATGGTCCCCAGCACGGCAGCGATATCCACGGTATGACCAATGGGCCCGTTAATGCGCTTACCAAAAATAGGGTAGAGCGCCGAACGGATAGTGAGCGGCAGGCCATAACGGTAGCTGAAGTAGCCGAGGGCGATGCCCATCAGGGCATACATGGACCAGCCAGTCAGACCGTAGTGGAACAACGTCCAGACCATCGCCTGACGCGCCGCTTCCATCGTCTGGCCCTGGCCTTCCGGTGGCATCATATACTGGGTGACCGGTTCCGCCACCGAGAAGAACATCAGGTCGATACCGATACCCGCAGCGAACAGCATGGCCGCCCAGCTCATCAGGCTGAATTCAGGTTTCGACTGTTCGGGACCGAGCTTGATGGAGCCAAAGCGTGAGCAGGCCATGAAAATGACGAATACGATGTACAGCGTGGCTGCCAGCAGGTAGTACCAGCCGAAGGTATTGGATACCCAGTCGAGGGTGCGATTAATCCAGCGGTCGGAAAAATCAGTGAACAGGATAGTGGTAAAGGAGAACAGCAGGATAAGCGCTGCTGAGGTATAGAAAACCACGGGATTAATACGATCTTTTTGAGGTTTTCCTGGTATTTCAGTCGTCGGCATAATGTCTCCGCAAAAAATGCTCAAGAAAATAACCTGAAGTCCGCTCTGCGAAGCGCGCATTAGCGCATACTGGGTAACATCCGCCGTATATCCGCTAATTACACTGGGAGAACCATCAGGGTGATTATCAGGTGTAATATATTGATTAATCGTTAGTGTTTTTGATCTACGTCGCCCCCTGAAAGTAAATTTTGTGTAAACAACAACAGGAATGATAGGTTTTATTGATTGAGCATTCAATTAAAAAAAACTTCATCGTCTCATTCTGTCCCATTTTTTCCGTACGAAAACCTCATGTCACTTGACGATTGTCACCCGGTAAAATACAACTAGTCCCTGTCAGGGGAGTCTCGCCAGAGAGACTGAGAGGCTAATGAGCGATTTTTCGCGGCTTAGCGACCCTTAGAACCTGACCCAGTTGATACTGGCGTAGGAAGACGCGTACCCGATGGCGTATCAGCCAGGGTACCTGCCACGTGGGCTGGCTTCTGATCGTCCCCGTCTTTTCCTTACTCTGTATCACGGGTCTCCGCATCGATTGAGAGGCTAACGTGAAACCATTTATTCCCCCCTTTATTTGTACCGGAAACCGCACATCATGAGCCGCTGGTCGGTGATCGGTGATGGCGTCGCCGGGCTTTGTGTTGCCACGTTACTTGCTGAACGGGGTGAATCCGTTGAAGTGATCACCGCAGAGCAGCACTGTGCCGCATCGCACTGGGCGGGCGGTATGCTCGCCCCCTGGTGCGAAGGTGAAAGTGCCCCCGAAGAGGTGATCGCACTGGGTCAGCGTTCCGCGCCCTGGTGGTCGGCCCGCATTCAGGGAGTGGAACATCAAGGCACTCTGGTGGTGGCACCCGCACGTGATACCCCCGAACTCAGCCGTTTTGCCCGCCTGACGCGGGCGCATCAGTGGGTAGAGCCGGCATCGCTGGAACCCGCGCTGGAAGGGCGTTTTGCCCGTGGGCTGTTCTTTGCCGGGGAAGCACACCTTGATCCACGCAGTGCGCTGCACCAGCTACGGGCGACCCTGCAACGCAGGGGTATTCCTTTTCATACGGGCAATCCCGGCGGGACAGTCATTGACTGCCGGGGGATTCATGCAGCCCCTGATCTGCCTGAGCTACGCGCCGTACGCGGGGAGATGCTGATCCTGCACAGTGAAGAGGTGCAGTTCTCACGCCCCATCCGCCTGCTGCATCCCCGTTTTCCCTGCTATCTGGTGCCGCGTGCCGGAGGGCGCTTTATGCTGGGTGCAACGATGGTGGAAAGCGACGATAACAGCCCGATCAGCGCACGCGCCATGATGGAACTGCTCAGCGCCGCCTGGGCTATCCACCCTGCGCTGGCTGAAGCGCGGATACTGGAAAGCGGCACCGGGTTGCGCCCCGCTTATCACAATAATATCCCCGCCATTCGCTACCAGAACGGCGTCTGGTCCCTGAACGGCATGTATCGCCACGGCTTTCTTCTCGCGCCAGTCATGGCGGAAAAACTGATGCTGCAACTGCAGCAGGAAAACCTGATATGAAAATCCAGCTTAACGGCCTCCCGATCGACACCACCGCCCGCACGCTGGCGGAACTTTTGCGTGAACAGCAGATGGATGCGGGCTGCGTGGCCAGCGCCCTTAACGGCGAGTTCGTCCCACGCTCGCGCTATGAAACACAGCCACTGACCGCAGGCTGTGAGCTTGAAGTGTTATCACCGATGCAGGGAGGGTAAAACATGTTTTACGATTTTATTCCGCAGTCACGTTTTTTGCTCGGCACTGCCGGGTATCCCTCTCCGGCGATCCTGCAACAGGCGATTGAGGCCTCCGGCAGCGAAATCATTACCGTCAGTCTGCGCCGTGAAGGGCGGCAGGGTGCGGCATTTCGCGACCTGCTAACCGGGCTGAACAAGCGGGTGCTGCCCAATACCGCAGGATGTCATAGTGTAAAAGAGGCGGTGACCACGGCGCATATGGCGCGCGAAGTCTTTAATACCCGCTGGATAAAACTGGAGGTGATTGGTCACGCTGATACGCTGCAACCCGACCCCTTTGCCCTGGTGGAAGCCGCCCGCATCCTGTGCGCTGAGGGATTCCAGGTGTTTCCCTATACCACGGAAGATCTGATCCTCGGCGAAAAGCTGATTGAAGCGGGCTGTGAGCTGCTGATGCCGTGGGGCGCGCCGATTGGCTCCGGCCAGGGGTTACGCAACATTGAGGGGCTGCGTTCAATGCGTGCCTGGTTTAAAGGCATTCCACTGATTATCGATGCCGGGATCGGCGCACCCAGCCAGGCTGCACAGGCAATGGAAATGGGCTTTGACGGTATCCTGCTGAATACGGCCGTGGCCAAAGCACAGGATCCGGTACGCATGGCCGGGGCGTTTTCTGCCGCTATCCACGCCGGTCACGATGCCTGTCATGCCGGCCTGGTAGAGCGCCGTGATATGGCCAGCGCCTCCACGCCGATTTTTGGTATGGCGCAATTTCTCTCACGGGAGCCATAACGGATGGACCGATATCAACGACAAACCATGCTGCCTGAGATCGGCGAGGCAGGGCAACAGGCCCTGCTGCAAGCCCGCGTGCTGGTGATCGGTGCTGGCGGGCTGGGTGCCACACTGCTGCCACTGCTGGCCGGGGCCGGGGTGGGCTACATCAGGGTGTATGACGGGGACCGGGTAGAGGAGCACAACCTGCACCGCCAGACGCTGTACAGTATGCAGGACTGCGGGAAGCGTAAAGTCGACTGCGCGCAGCGTGCACTCAATGCACGTAACCCGGACTGCGTAGTCGATGCACGGCCGCAGGCACTGAGTGCCAGCATGATGGCCGACGCGCTGGACGGTATCGATCTGGCGATCGATGCCGCCGATAATTTTGCCGTCACCTATCTGCTTTCCGATACCTGTCAACCGCGTCATATTCCGCTGGTCAGCGCCTCGGTACTCGGTCGTCAGGGCTATGTTGGGGGCTTCTGTGGCACTGCCCCGAGTTATCGTGCCCTGTTCCCGCAACTGCCGGGCAACGCGGCGAACTGTAACACGGCAGGTGTCATGGGCCCGGCGGTGGCCACGCTGGGTGCCATGCAGGCGCAGATGACCCTCAGTATTCTGCTCGGGCTGACGCCTTCACCGCTGGGCTGTCTGATCAATTGCGACTTCACCACCTGGCATTTCCGCCCGTTCCGTTTTGACGGTGCCGGTGAGCCTGACCAACCTGTCGTGCCGTTTATCGATCGCCACCTGCTGAACAGTGAAGACTGTATTGTTGAACTGCGCAGCCGCGAGGAAGCCCCCGACAGCGTGGCGAGTCACGTTCACCGGGTGCTGCCTGAGGAACTCAATCACTGGCAGCCCCCTGCGGATTGCCGCATCGTTCTGGTGTGCGCCAGCGGGATCCGCGCGGCAAAAGCGGCGAAGGACCTGCAACTCCGGGGCATCACTCAGCTGGCGATTATGGCGGCAAATCGATAGAAAAATAAAAGACACCCTGTGGAAGGTAAGGGATGACAGCTTTAATTGTTATGTTATAACATAACAATAATGTTTATGCGGGTGGCCCGGTACTGCCCGGCGCAAACACGCTGTCAACGCCTGAGAGGATGTC